>DAORCZ010000123.1:0-12948 GCA_035345735.1 Pseudomonadota bacterium
GGTGCGGGGCGAGCCGTCGTCTTGGTGCATGGCAAGGACAGCAACCGCTCGCGCTTCATGGAGCACTCGGGGGACATCGCAGTCGAACTGCACCGACGGGCGCTGAGTCTGCTTTTGATCGATCTGCGAGGTCACGGCCAGAGCAGCCCGGCGCGGATGAGCTTCGGACTCAAAGAGCATCGCGACATCCTGGGCGCGGTCGATTGGCTAAAGGGTCGCGGCTATCGCCCAGGGCACATCGGTGTGCTGGGGCAGTCCATGGGCGGAGCTTCGACGCTGTACGCAGTCGCTGCAGAACCGGAGATCGCGGCTGCGGTCACGGATTGTGCATACAGCGACATCGGGCCGGTGATCGATCGGCAGTTTCAGCACACGACCGGACTGCCGAACTGGTTCCTGCCGGCCACCCGCCTGGTGGGTTGGCTGCTAGAAGGAGTCGATCTCGCGTCGGCGCGACCGCTGCGAGTGGTGTCCCAGATTGTGCCCCGCCCACTCCTCATTATTCACGGAGGCGAGGATGCCTTGGTTCCGCTGGGACAGGCAGCTGACCTTCGCTCGGCGGTTGCCAGCAGCCAGATCTGGGTCGTGCCGGGTGCCGCGCACGTTCGGGGCATCAAGGCTGATCCCGCTGGCTATCAAGCGCAGGTCGGCAGCTTCTTCGAGCGCTACTTACCGGTCAACTAGCACCTGCGCCGATACCTAGCCTTCATCGGACAGGCGGTCTTCGGCAAGGTTCTCGAAGCGTGTGTACTGATTTAGGAAGGCGAGCCGTACCGTTCCGGTGGGGCCGTTGCGCTGCTTGCCGATAATGATCTCGGCTACGCCTTTGTCGTCGGACTCTTTGTTGTAGACCTCGTCGCGGTAGATGAAGCAGATGAGGTCCGCGTCCTGCTCGATGGCGCCCGACTCGCGCAAGTCAGACGACATAGGGCGCTTGTCAGCCCGCGACTCGACCGAGCGGTTGAGCTGCGATAGCGCGACCATCGGGAGACCTAGCTCTTTGGCCAGCGCCTTGAGGCCACGCGAGATCTCGCTGATCTCGCGCTCGCGGCTGCTGTCGCGACTGTTCGACGATCCGTGGACCAGCTGCAGGTAGTCGATGACCACCAGACCCAGCGGCGGCTCACCTGCCCCTTGTTCGCCTATCCCATGTGGGAACACGTTTGGATCGGAACGCCAGCGTCGGCACTTGGCGCGGATCTCCATCAGCGAAGGCGACCCCGAGTCATCGATCCACATCGGCGCTTCGGCCACGCGGGCGGCGGCCTTGGTGATGCCGATCCAGTCGCGCGACTCCAGAAAGCCCGAGCGCAGCTTCTGCGATTCGACACGTGCTTCGCAGCACAGCACACGCTCGATTAGCGACTGCTTCGACATTTCCAGCGAGAACACCAGCACCGGCATCCCGTGGTCCAGGGCCGCGTTCTGGGCGCAGTTCATCACGAACGAGGTTTTCCCCATCGACGGTCGGGCGGCAATGATGATGAGGTCACCGGGCTGTAGGCCAGCGGTCATCTCGTCGAACGCGGCGTAGCCAGTAGGCACGCCGGTGATCGCCTGCTTGCGGTGGTAGCGACCTTCAAGCGCTTTGATCGCACCGTGCAGGATGCGTCGCACCGGCTCGTAACTGGCCCGGCTGGAGCGGCTCTGGATCTCAAAGACCGCTTGCTGGGCCTGGTCGATGTATTCATCAACCTCTAGCTGGTCGCCGTAGCCCTTGTCGACGATATCGCTGGCCGCCAGGATTAGTCGCCGGGCCGTCGACTTGCTGCGCACGATGCGCGCGTGCTGCGTGATGTTGTCGACGGAGGCAATCTTGTTGGCGAGCTCGGCGAGATACGCTTCGCTGCCCGACGCTGATAGGGCGGCAATCGTCCCCTGGCGTCGCATCTCTTCGGCGACCGTGATGATGTCGATCGGCCGCGAGCGCTGTTCCAGCTCGACCATGGCCGTAAAGATCGTCTCGTGTCGCTTATCGTAGAAGTCGGCGGACTCGATCAGGTCGGCAACCTGCGACAGCGCGCGGCCGGAAAACAGGATGCCGCCCAGGACCGACTCTTCTGCATCGATGGAGAATGGCAGCACCCGGCGAATCGGAACCGTAGGCTTGTCGTGATGGGCGGCTTGGCGACCGTAGCCCGGACCGGATGACGGCGAGCCCGGCGGGCCAGATCCGGCGCTGCCTGGATGATCGGGGCGAGGGTAGGAGGCGCGTGGCACGGCGCGACCTTAGCGCAGCGCCCCCTGGCTTGTCAGCAGCCTCTACATATGCGCAGACTGAGAGTCGGCATGCCGACTGAGAGACGCTATTCCGCGGCCGAAGCCCGAGCCATCTTGGATCGAGCCGAGCGCCGCTCACAGAGCCTGGCATCAGGCGACGCCGATCAGCTGTTGTCATCTATTGAGGTCATCGAGACCGCACAGGAGCTGGGCATCGATGCCCAGCAAGCCGCGCTGGCACTGCGCGAGCACGAGAACGACCGCGAGATCGTCCAGGCCGAGACCGAGCTGCGCCAGCTTGCCTTCCGTCGGCTGTCGGGGCATGTGATCGCATTCGCGTTTACGCAGGGGATGATCGCGCTCTTCGGCTTGTGGTCCGCCGCGCAGCGGCCACTGTGGCTTCTTGCGATGAGCGTTGTCTGGCTGGCGGGTCTGGCCCTGGCGTTACGGGCGGCGCTCTTCCCCCATCCCGATACCCTGCGCGAGCGGGCCAAGGCCCGCATTCTGCGTCGTCGGCTCCGTGAAAGTACGCGCGATTTCAGCCAAGCCGTGCAGAGCGGTGCCGCTAAGCTGCTATCGGTCTCTGCCAAGAAGCTCGACGAAGGGGTCGAGCGCCTGACAAAAGAAAAGCCCTGACTGCTCAGCAATCAGGGCTTCTAGTTCGTCTGACCGGTGCCACGGGTGGGCGATGTCACCATCCCCGCCCCGGCAGGCGGTCAAAAGCGCGCGAAGTTAGGCGACGCGCTTGACGTTGGTGGCCTGCTCGCCCTTGGGACCCTTGACGATGTCAAACTCGACATCCTGTCCTTCGCTCAGCGTGCGGTAGCCCTCAGCGATGATCGCCGTGTGGTGAACAAATACGTCCTCTCCCTCTTCGCGAGAGATGAAGCCGTACCCTTTTGCATCGTTAAACCACTTCACTTTGCCCTTGGCCATTTGCTGCTCCTGCTACTTTCTTGACTACTTTCTCTGTTTTGGCTTGTGAACGACGATGGGAAGAAACCAACCCAACCACAAACCTGCGAGAGCCTAGCCGGCCGAAAGCTCCAAAGTCAAGAAAATCACGGATAGACTCGGAGGTTATGGCGAGGGATCGTGCGGGAGATTGTGCAGATTGGCGCACAATAGGCAGCGAAAGTGCGAAATCGCTCATTGGCATTTCGCAGTGATCCCGACGGACAAGCGCTTGTCTGAGCGTGTAGACAAATCAGCGAAGTTTCCGCTTGCTTTGCGCAAAACTCCACGATTAGGCTGCGGACCATCGCGCTGGCCGTATGGTCTGGTCCATGTGGCGCTGCGCTGGTTGACCTCTCTGCAAAGGCGGGGAGGAAAATGCCGTGTTCAACGAATCAAAAGGAGCAAGAGAAATGAAGAAGGCACTTCTGAAGGTCGGTGTGGTGGCGATGGCTCTGGCTAGCCTGGCGGGCGTGGGCTCGGGCTGTGCGTACGGCGCGATGGCGATCGCTCAGGACGGCACCGTGTTCGTCGCTCGTAACGACAGCTTCCTGTTCGGCGCTCTGCGCAAGGTGTTCGCCTGCAAGCCGAACGCCGCCGAGATGACCTGTCAGGAAGTCAAGGGCGCGCCATAACTCGCGCTCCGGTCGAGTGGATTTAGGCCGTCTCCAGGCAGGCCATGCAACGACGCAAGACACCTCTGCTCATTGGGCTTTTGTGTAGTGCGCTATTGGCGTGTCCGGGAGGCAGCCAGCCCCGACCTGCGGCTCAGAGCGATAGCGACACATTCGCCACCGCTGTGGGCTGGCAGGTCGGTGCTGGAGCACACGGCATCGCAGTATCTGGGCAGTTCGCGACAGTCCCCGGGGGGCAGGAAGAGGGGCTGATTCCGATGCTGCCCAACGCAACGCAGGGCTGGCTGTCAAGCTGCGCCGCTCAGCTTGCGGATCGCGCCGCCAGCATCGATATCTGGCTGACGGTACAGCCCAGCGGTCAGGTCAAGGATGCGCGGGCGGTGAATGAGTCAACGCCATTTTCGCGCTGCTTGGTCGATGCCATCGGTCGGCAGACATTGGTGGGTCTGCGAGTCTCGAAAGAGACCCGCATCGCCCTGCGTCTCGCGCTTAGTAAGACGGCGTGAAACCTCACCTCCTGCGCTCGGCCATCGATGCCCGTCTAGCCGACGAGCGTCTGCTCATCCCTGGTGTCAGCGAGGGGGCACTGCGCCTGTCGTTGATCTATCCCAGCCCGTACCACGTCGGGATGTCGTCGCTGGGCTTCCAGGTAATCTATCGCCTGCTCAACGATCCGGGCTACCCAGCCTGGCCGGGACCTCGGCCGCCGCTGCGAGCCGAGCGGGCGTTTCTGCCCGATGATGTCGCGGCCTGGCAGCGGAGCCGTCTGCCGCTCCTCACGTATGAGTCGCAGTCTCCCGTTTCAGATTCGCCGGTCCTCCTATTTTCCATCGCCTACGAGTTAGAAATTACAGGGCTGTTTAGCTGCCTTGAGCTCGCAGGCTTGCCGTCGCTGCGAAGCGAGCGGGGGGCCGGGCATCCGCTGGTCATCTGCGGCGGACCGCTGACCTTTTCAAACCCGCTGCCGCTTGGGCCGTTCGTCGATGTGGTCGTGATGGGCGAGGCGGAAGAGGTGTTGCCGCGGCTGCTGAGCGCGCTCTACGAAGCGGGACTCGACGCGCGGGGCGGCTGCCTCAGCGATGTCAGCAGTCGCGAGGCCCTGTTTCAAGCGCTGGCGCGCTTGCCGGGGCTGTGGGTGCCGTCGGTCCATGGCGAGACGCTGCCGGCCATCGCGCGCTGCGAGGACTCCCTGCTGCCGGCGACATCGACCATCCTGACGCCGCACACAGAGCTGCGATCGATGTTTCTCATCGAGCCAGAGCGCGGCTGCTCGCGAGGCTGCACGTACTGCGTCATGCGCCGCAGCACCAATGGTGGGATGCGCCTTGTCCCACCGGAGCGCGTTGCAGCCCTGCTGCCCGCTGAGCTAAAGCGGGTGGGCTTGGTGGGGGCCGCCGTAACCGATCATCCCCGTCTGCCGGCCATCTTGCACCACATCGTCGTCGAGCGCGGGCTAGAGGTCGGCATCAGCTCGCTGCGCGCCGATCGCCTGACGTCCGAGCTGGTCGGTTTGTTGAAGGGGGGCGGCTACCGCACGCTGACGGTGGCCAGTGATGGGGCCAGCGAGCGCATGCGCGAGCTCGTCGAGCGTCGCACGCGCGAGAAGCATCTCCTACGAGCTGCGGAGCTGGCCCGGGAGCACGGCCTGCGTACGCTCAAGGTCTACATGATGGTCGGCCTGCCCGACGAGACGGATGCCGACATCGATGAGCTGGTGCGGTTCTCGGCCGAGCTATCGAAGCTGGTGCGTACGGCGTTTGGCGTCGCGCCGTTTGTCGCCAAGCGCAACACGCCTCTCGATGGGTCGCCCTTTGCGGGCATTGCCGAGGTCGAGGGCCGTCTCGACAGACTGCGCCGCGGGCTGCGCGGGATCGCCGAAGTTCGACCGACTTCGGCGCGCTGGGCCTGGGTCGAATACGTGCTCGCGCAGGGGGGCTGCGAGGCGGGGCTGCGGGCGTATGCCGCGCATCAGAATGGGGGCGGATTTGCCGCCTGGCGGCGCGCTTTTTCCGGCTACTCACCGCGACCTCTAGCGGCGTCCGCGACGGATTCTTCGGGCTCGGCAGCGGTCCCCGGGCTGACGCGGCGACGCGGACTACCCGTGCTGGGCGAGTCGGCGATATCCTGAAGTCCTGCCGATGTCGCGCTTGCCGATAGCCCTGCTCGGACGTGAGCTGCGCTTTCCTCCCGTCGAGCAAGCACACCGTAGCGGCCTTCTCGCAGTGGGCGGCGATCTGTCGGTGGCGCGGCTGCTGCTGGCTTATCAGAGCGGCATCTTTCCCTGGCCCGAGCCGGGCATGCCGATCCTGTGGTTTGCGCCGCCTGACCGCGCGGTGATCGAGCCGCAGTCTGTGCACATCAGTCGCAGCCTGCGCAAAGCGGTACGCCGGGGGGGCTATGAAGTTCGCGTCGATCACGACTTCGCGGCGGTGATTCGTGCCTGCGCCAGCGTGCCTCGTCCGGGGCAGCGCGGAACGTGGATTATTCCCGAGATGGTCGAGGCGTACATCGCTCTCCACGCCGAGGGCTATGCCCACTCGGTCGAGACCTATCGCGACGGCGCGCTGTGCGGCGGGCTCTATGGCGTCTCGCTGGGCGGCTGCTTCTTTGGCGAGTCGATGTTTTCGCGCGCCGATAACGCCAGCAAGGTGGCCTTTGTCGCTCTCGCCGAGCAGCTTGCCGCCTGGGGGTTTGCTTTCATCGACGGACAGGTCCCGAATGACCACACCGAGCGCTTTGGGCTCTATACGATTCCGCGCGCCGAGTTTATGATCCGTCTGCGCCAGGCCCTGAGCCCGCCGACGCGTCGGGGGCCCTGGTGCTTCGAGCAGCGTGCGGGGGCGGTGGACGAGGGGGCCGAGGAGCGCGGCGCCGGCCACCCGAACCCAACCGGCACGGACCGTCACTAGACAACCCATCTCAATCGGCCAGAACTGGCCAGAAACGACACAGGAATGAACGCTACCGACACCCTTGAGGCAGTGAAGGAGTACTACGGGCGCGTCCTTCAGAGCTCCAACGATCTGCAGACCACGGCCTGCTGCACGGCCGAGAGCATGCCGGTGTACCTGCGGCCCATCGAAGCCGAGCTGCACGACGAAGTTCGCAACCGCTTCTATGGCTGCGGCTCGCCGATCCCGCTGTGTCTGGAAGGTGCGACGGTGCTGGATTTGGGCTGCGGCTCAGGTCGAGACACGTTCATGCTGTCGAAGCTGGTGGGGCCAAGCGGCCGGGTCATCGGCGTCGACATGACTGACGAGCAGCTCGCCGTAGCGCGCCGGCATCGCGACTATCACGCGCAGAAGTTCGGCTACGCCGAATCGAACGTCCAGCTGGTGCAGGCCTACATCGAGGATCTCAAGAGCGCTGGCATCGCCGATGAATCGGTCGATGTGGTGATCTCGAACTGCGTCATCAACCTGTCACCCGACAAGCGCCGAGTCTTCGCCGAGATCTTTCGCGTCCTCAAGCCGGGCGGTGAGCTGTACTTTTCCGACGTGTTCTCGGGACGGCGGGTGCCGACGCAGCTAGCCCACGACCCGCTGGTGCTCGGCGAGTGCCTGGGGGGGGCGCTGTACATCGAAGACTTCCGCCGCATGCTGCGCCAGGTCGGCTGCTTGGACTACCGCGTGGTCAACAGCCGGCGCATTGAGCTCGGCAACCCCGACATCGAGCAGCGGGCCGGCATGATCGACTTCTATTCCAAGACGATCCGCGCCTTTAAGCTCGATCTGGAAGACATCTGCGAGGACTACGGGCAGGTGGCGTACTACCAGGGGACGCTGGCAGCGAGCCCGCACCAGTTTCTGCTCGACGACCACCACTTGTTCAAGACCGGGCAGCCGATGCTGGTCTGCGGCAACACGGCCGCGATGGTGGGCGACACGCGCTATCGCCGTCACTTCAAGGTGCTGGGCGATCGCTCAACGCACTTTGGTCCGTTCGACTGCGCCCCCAGTCCTGGCTCGACGTCGGCGGGGACGACTCCGACCGGCGCCTGCTGCTAGTTGGCGCCTGCTGTCAGCGGGCGACCGGTGCGCGCTAGAGACGGCAGCGCAGCTACTTACTGGCCTTGGCGCCGGTGTAGGGGATGAAGCGCAGCGCGAGGCCGTTGTTGCAGTAGCGCAGGCCGGTGGGAGGCGGGCCATCGTCGAACACGTGGCCGTGGTGACCACCGCAGCGGGCGCAGCGGTGCTCGGTCCGCACCATGCCGAACTTGGTGTCGCGCAAGGTCGTAAAGGCGCCGGGGATGGTCGTAAAGAAGCTGGGCCAGCCGGTGCCGCTATCGAACTTCATGGCTGACGAGAACACCGGGAGGCCACAGCCGGCACAGACGAAGATGCCGGGTCGATGTTCGCTGTTGAGCGGGCTTGACCCAGCGTACTCCGTGCCCTGCTCGCGCAGGACGTGATAGGCCTCGGCGGACAGGCGCTTTTTCCACTCGTCATTCGACAGGGTCAGCGGCTCGCTGCTCTTGGCGATATCGGCGCCCTCAGTGAGGAGCGAGCGCCAGTTCTTCTGCAGGTCTTGCACCGACACAGGGGCTCCTCCTTTTTCTGCCGCCGCCCAAGCGTGCCGGCGAGGGATAGCCAGGCTGCCAAGCGGCAATGCGATCGCGGTCTTTAGCCAGGTACGTCGGTTCATAGGGTGGGTCCTTGTCTTGTCCACGATGGCAGATGGGATGGCGTATGGATGCTGCGCTGCGCTGGTCTGTTACACGGCTCGCGGCACCACAGCGCACCTTCAGGCTACCTGAGCAGGGGCTCGTCTAGCGAGTGAAGCGGGCCTTGCTCGGCGCCGAGAGAATCAAGTACGATATGGTGAAGTCCCCTCCGACTGTCATCATGACACTAGAGCGCATAGGGCCATATCGCATCGTCCGTCTGCTGGGAAAGGGCGGCATGGGCGCCGTTTATGAAGGCGTTCATGAGGCCATCGAGCGGCGTGTGGCGATCAAGGTCCTACACGCTGAGCTTGCGCGACGGCAAGACATCGCGATGCGCTTCGTCAATGAGGCCAAAGCAGTCAATCGCATCGAGCACCCCGGTCTGGTGCAGGTCACCGACCATGGTCAGCTGCCCGACGGCATGGCGTACATCGTCATGGAATACCTCAAGGGCGAGACGCTGGGCCAGCGGGTCAAGCGGGTTGGCGGGCGGATGCCGGGCTCTGACGTGATTCGCCTAGGCCGGCAGGTGGCCTCGGCGCTGGCGGCGGCACACGACAAGGACATCGTCCACCGCGATCTCAAGCCCGACAACATCATGATCGTCCCCAACGCCGACGCGCCGGGGGGCGAGCAGAGCAAGGTGCTCGACTTTGGCATCGCCAAGCTGACCGAGCTACAGACCGGCGACAGCGAGGCGCACACCCGCGCCGACGCGCTGCTAGGAACGCCGCGCTACATGTCGCCCGAGCAGTGCCGGGGCGGTGGGCACGCCGACTCGAAATCCGACGTCTATTCGCTGGGTGTGATCTTCTACGAACTCTTGGCGGGCGCTCCGCCCTTCGTCGGCAACTCGCACGGCGAGCTGATTGTTGCGCACATGATGCACCAGCCGCAGCCGCTGGCCGAGCGAGTCGAGCCCGGCACCTCGGATGCCTTGGTTCAGCTGGTCATGCGCATGCTGCTCAAGGATAAAGAGGCGCGCCCGACGATGCGCCAGGTAGTCGCTGAGCTCGATCGGATGGGCGGCTACATGAGCGGTGTGTTCGGCACGATCCCCATTGCCGCAGGCATGCCGGGTGTTTCCGGTCCGGTGGGGCTGGTGATGCAGCAGACCGGGCCAGGCTCGCTGCCGGGCACGGGCTCGTTGCCCGGAGGGGGTTACCCCAGTCAGCCCGGCACTGGCGGCTCGCCGTTCCCCAGCCAGCCTGGGCAGATCGCCATGAACATGGCCTCTCTGCCGGGGGCTGCCAGCTCGGGCTCGCTGCCGGGACAGGCGCCGCCACCTGGGGCGCCTTCGACGCTGGGTTTGGCCAGTGGCCAGGTTCCGGCTCGTCCGCGCTGGCCGATCGCCGTGGCCCTCGGCAGCCTGCTTGGAGCCGTCGGTGTCGGCGTAGTTCTGGTCATGACGTTGAGCAAGCCGCCTCCCGTGATCATCCCACCGCCGCCGCCCCCGCCGAAGATCGAGCAGCCCGCGGCGCCCCCACCGGCGAAGAAGCTGGTCCGCTGGGTCGTCAACAGTCAGCCGGCTGGTGCGATGGTGATTCGCCAGCGCGACGGTCAGATCCTCGGCGTGACGCCATTTAGCATGAGCAATCCAGTCGGGGATGGCAGCGAGGTTCTGCGGCTGGTCCTGCAAGGCTACGCCGAAGAGTCGTTCAGCCTAGACATGAGCAAGGACGCCGAGCAGCGCGTCGAGCTGCGGCAGAAAAAGACCCGGGAAAAGGGGCGGAAAAAGGGCCATGTACCGAGCGACCTCACCGTCTTGGATTAACCGCAGCAGCCTGCTGCGCCTGGCACTCTGCGGGTTGCTTCTGGTTCTCTTCGGGGGGGGCTCGGCCTGGGCCGCAAGTCCATCCGACGAGGGCTGCAACCAAGACGAGGTCTGTCGCGGGCTGTTCGTCAAAGGCAAGACTCTATACAAGGATCAGGACTACAGCGCCGCGCTCAAGATGTTTATGGGTGCCTACGAGCGTCGCCAGACCCCGATTCTGCTCATCAACATTGGCCGCACGCTGCAGAAGCTGGGTCGCCCTAAGGAGGCGCTCGACTACTACCAGCGCTGTCAGGAAGCGGCCAAGACGGACAACGATCTGCAAGAGAAGCTGGCTGTCTATATCGCCGAGACCAAGGCGCTGATTCGCGAGTCGCCGACGTCATCTGAGCCGACCCAGACCAAGCCCGACCCGACGGCAGAGCCGGCGCCGCAGCCCCTCTCCGAACCGCTAACTCCGCTTCCCCCGAAGGAAGAAAACAAGCCCGTCTACAAAAAGGGCTGGTTCTGGGCCGTCGTCGTCACGGGGGTTCTGGTGGTCGGTGGGGCAGTGGCCACTGGCGTCTACTTTGGGACGCGGCCGGCCCCTGACCCCATGCTGGACCCGGACGTCGTCGGCGTACGCCCTATGTTTTAGCTTGCGACCTGATTTAGGAGGAGCCCATGAAATTGCTTAGTGTCCGTCGCATTTGGGGCATTTTGCTCGCAGTCTGCACTCTGCTCGCGGTCAGTCGAGGTATCGGCTGTGGGCCTTATGACTCGGGCTCGGACGACATCACGGTGCTGGTCTCGGTCGATGGTCTGACGCCCGATATTACGTCGCTGAATGTGACGACGACGCTAAACGGGGCACCGTCCAAGCAGAGCATCCCCGAGCTGACCACCCGGCTCGACAAGTTCGCGATTTATCTCCCACGGAATACCGCCGGTACGCTCGGCGTGAAGATCGTCGGGCACTCGGTCGAAAACTGCGTCGTCGCCAAGGGCGAGGGCCAGATCGATGTCAAGCCGGCGCCGCCAACCTTTGTGCCGATGGCCGTGTCGATCTCGACCGCCTCGGTGGGTAGTGGCAAGCAGTGCTCGATGAAGGTCGAGGTGCGGGGCAAGGGCAAGGTCACCTCGTCTCCCGCCGGAATCGACTGCAGCAACAGCGACTTCAAGAGCGCGCCGGTCACCTGCAGTGCCGACTTTACCGTCGGAACGTCGATTACCCTGACCGCCGATACAGGCAACGATCCCAAGATCCTGGGCGCAGTCTTTGGCGGTCTATGCAGCGGCACCAACACCTGCACGACGACCTTCGCTGGCCCGGGGACGGTCAAGGTTGGCTTTGCCCCCCGCGTCTGCAGTCCCGACAACTGGTGCTGGCAGAACCCGCTGCCGCAGGGCCTGACGCTGCGTGCCGTCTGGGGAGCGGCGGCTGACGACATCTGGGCCGTCGGTGACTACGGCACGATCATGCACTACGACGGCCTGACGTGGCAGCTGGCACTCCGTGCCGGAACGCTGACCACGCAGGACTTCTATGCCGTCTATGGCGTCAGCGCGACGGACGTCTGGGCGGTGGGCGCGGCCGGCACGCTGGCTCACTACGACGGCAAAGCCTGGACGCTTTCCCCCGATAGCGGCGCCAAGACCAGCCAGCTGTTGCGCGGTGTCTGGGGCAGCGGCGCGCAGGACTTCTGGGCCGTCGGTAATAGCGGCACCATTCTGCGCTACGACCGCAATGGCTGGGCGAATGCGTCCATCATGACGCCGGTTCCCACCAACGCCTACTACAGCATCTGGGGCAGCGCCGCTGATGACATCTGGGCCGTCGGTTCGGGCGGCATCATCATGCGCTGGAATGGGACGATTTGGGCCCCAGCGCCGGGCAGTGCTTCGGTGACGACGGCAACGCTCTATGCGATTCGCGGCAGTGCGCGCGACAACATCTGGGCAACCGGCAGCGGCACAACGCGCATTCGCTACAACGGGAACGCCTGGGCGGTCGATGCCTCGACGGGTTACAACGTGAACACGGCGCAGGCGCTATGGGTAAGCCAGAGCGGTGCCCTGGCTGTTGGCTCGGGCACGATGGGGGCAGCCAGCAATCGCTTCGATGGGAGCGCCTGGACCGCGGCCAATGTCGGCTTCTATTCAGCGATGTATGGGGCGTATGGGTTTTCGGATAGCGATGTCTGGGCAGTTGGCCTCCTGGGCACGCTCTTCCACTTTGACGGCCAGAGCTGGTCTCCCGCTGCGCTGTCTGCCCCGGCTGGCAACTTCACCTTCAATGCGATCTGGGGCAGTGGGCCGAGCGATATCTGGATTGGTGGATACAACGGCGCGCTGTCCTATCCCAACTATGGCTATCTGCGCCATTACAACGGCACCGCGTGGGCGCCCGCCCAGATCGCGCCGATGCCTGGCATCAACTCCATTCACGGCACGCAGCCGGCGAATGTGCACGCAGCGGGTGAGAACGGACTCATTGCGCGCTTTGATGGCACCAGCTGGACGCAGCTTGCCAACACCACGACCGCCAGCACTCGCTACCTGTACGCCGTGCATTCGACCACAAGCCCAAGCGGCGGTATGCCTACCGCCTGGGCGGTCGGTGATACGGGGGCGCTCTTGGCGGTGAACGGCACCGCCGTAAGCCTGCATGGCCAGAGCGGCATGATCACGACCCAGTCGCTGACCGGTGTGTGGGGGAC
>DAORCZ010000124.1:0-1922 GCA_035345735.1 Pseudomonadota bacterium
CGAGCACGCTCTTGTTGATGATGGAGCGGGCCTCGCGCGGGTGCTCCTCGAGCCACTCGGCCAGGCGATCGCCCATGACCGAGTTCACGATTCCGGCGACCTCCGACGAGACGAGCCGATCTTTGGTCTGATTCGAGAACTTGGGATCCGGGTGCTTGATCGACACCACGGCGCACAGGCCCTCCTGCAGGTCCGAGCCCGAAAGCCCCTGCTTCATGTCCTTGAGGAGGCTATTCGCCGTCGCGTAGGCGTTGATGGTGCGGGTCAGCGCCTGGCGGAATCCGGTGAGGTGGCTGCCGCCGTCCTTGTTGCGGATGTTGTTGGTGAAACAGAAGACGTTCTCGGAGTAGCTGTCGTTCCACTGGATGGCGACATCGGCCGAGATCTCAGCGTCGGGAATACCTAGCTCAGGCGCCGGAGCCGAGCCCGTGACCGAGATCGGCGGCTCGTGCACGCAGTCCTTGCCGGTGTTGAGATCGCTGACGAACTGGGTGATGCCGCCCGACGACAGGAGGTCCAGGCGCTTGTCGTTGCGCTCATCGGTGACGACGATGCGCAGGCCGGGGTTTAGGTAGGCGATCTCGCGCAAGCGCTGCGACAGCGTGTCGTAGCTGTACTCGACGCGCGCAAAGATCTCTGCGTCGGCCTTGAACGACACCGTGGTGCCCGTGCGGCTCGACACGCCCATCTCGGTGAGCGGCGTAACTGGCGCGCCACGACGGTATTCCTGGTGATAGACCTTGCCACCGCGACGGATCTCCAGCTTCAGCCACTCGGACAGCGCGTTCACCGCCGAGACACCGACGCCGTGCAGACCGCCCGAGACCTTGTAGCTCTTCTTGTCGAACTTTCCGCCGGCGTGCAGCACCGTCATGATGACTTCGGGCGTCGGGCGGTGCTCGGTCGGATGCATATCGGTCGGCATGCCGCGCCCGTCGTCCACGACGGTGACCGAGTTGTCATAGTGAATTTTGACTTCGATATTTTTGCAATATCCGGCCAGGGCTTCGTCGACGGAGTTGTCGACGACCTCGTAGACCATGTGGTGCAGCCCGGTGCCGTCATCGGTGTCGCCGATGTACATGCCGGGGCGCTTGCGAACGGCCTCAAGGCCCTTGAGAACCTGGATGTTCTCGCCGGTATAGCTCTCGGATGGAGACGGTACTTCGCTCATCGTGATGAGCGCGGAACCTAGCACATGTGCCAGACGTCGGGCAATTATTCGCCCGACGTCGCTGCCGGGCTGGGAAGGATGCCGCCATCGCGAACGCTGTAGTCCTTGCGATCGGGGCGGCTGCCGATGTGGATGTGCGCCGGATCGGTGGTGGTGATGAACACCTGACTCGGCGACTCGCGCAGAAACGCGAACAGCGCGGCGTTCTTTTCGCGATCCAGCTCGCTGCTGACATCGTCGAGCAGCAGCACCGGCGGATCGCCGAGTAGCTCGTGCAGGTACTGGATCTCGGCAATCTTCAGGCTCAGCACCAGGGCTCGGGTCTGCCCCTGCGAGGCATGCAGATCGGCGGGCCGACCGTCGAGAAAAAACACGATGTCATCGGCGTGCGGGCCGCTATGGGTAAAGCCGCGCAGCCGGTCACGCCGCCGATCGCGCGATAGCTGCGAGAGCAGCCGCGCTGAAAGCTCTTGTAGCTCGTCGGGCGCGACGGTATCGGGAGCCGTCGCAGCATCCGACGCGCTCGCGGGCTTGTCGGCTTTGAGAGCCGGCTGATACTGCAGCGCGACGTCGTGACCCAGGCCGCTGATCGCGGCAAACACCGACCGCACCCGCGGGGCTAGCGACGACAGATAGCGTCGGCGACGCGCGAACAGGATCGCTCCGGCGGTGGCCAAGCGGCTGTCGTAGATCTCAAGCAGCGCGTCGCTGTCCGGCATGGCCAGCGGTGAGCGCTCGGTCGCTACGC
>DAORCZ010000124.1:2022-12915 GCA_035345735.1 Pseudomonadota bacterium
GCTCGTAGACCCGCACTTCGTCGAGATAGCTGGGGCAGGTGTTCCAGATCGCGCGGTCGAGAAAGCGCCGTCGCCCGGCCGGTGGACCCTTGGGCAGCCGCAGGTCTTCGGGGGCAAACAGGATCAGGTTGAAGCCGCCGAAGTACTCGCCACTGCGCGCCGCTTTGCCGTCGCACAGCGCCTGTTTGCGCGGCGGCCGCAGGCCGATATCGACGCCGAAGATGCGCTCGCTGCCCTGGTATTCGACGCGGGCTCGCAGCGCCGCGGACTCACCGGAAAAGGCCACCAGCTCGTCGAGCCGCGTGGTGCGAAACGAGCGCAGCGTCGCCAGAACGTAGATGACTTCGAGGAGGTTGGTCTTGCCCTGCCCGTTGTCACCGGACAGGACGTTGAAGCGGGGGTGGGGCGAGAGCGCGAGGGGCTTGAGATTGCGAAACCCCTCGACGGTGAGCGAGTGAACGCGCACCGTCGGCTAGAGGCGCATAGGCATGATGACGCCGAGGTACATATTGCCCGGCTGGTCTTGGCTATCCGCCGGCCGCACGACGCCGGGATCAAGCTCGCCGTTGAGATCCAGGATCACCTCGGGCGTGTCGATCTCGGCGAGGAGCTCGATGAGGTACTTGGCGTTGAAGCCGATGGCGAAGTCGGGGCCGCCGTACACGACGTCCAGCTCTTCCCGGCCCTGGCCGAGATCGGGGTTGTCGGACTCGATGCGCAGCGTGCCCTTAGACAGCGACAGGCGCAGGCCGTAGGTCTTCTCCGACGCAACCAGCGAGATGCGCTTGAGCGCGTCAAGGAGTCCGCTGTGCGAGATCTTGGCCTCACGCTGGCGGTCGCGCGGAATCACCTGGTCGTACGGCGGAAACTGCGCATCGGTCAGGCGCACGGTGAGCACCGTCGGCCCAGTTCGCAGAAACAGATTGCCGGCCTGTACGCCAATCTCGATGTGGCTGGTGCCTTCGAGGGCTCGGCGAAGCTCGACGAGGCCGCGACGCGGGATCAGCACCCCCGGCATCAGCTTCGGCCCACCGGCCAGCACGCGCTCGCACTTCGACAGGCGGTGCCCATCGGTCGAGACCATGCGTGCGACGGCCTTGTCGCCAGCCCCATCGCACTCGAACAGCACGCCGTTGAGGTGGGCGCGGGTCTCGTCGGTGCTGATCGAAAAGAAGGTCTTGTTGATCAGGTCGCGCAGCGGCGCGGCATCGACCTTGTGGAACTTGACCTCGCGGTGATTCGGCAGCTTGGGAAAGTCGCGATCGGCGAGGCCGACGACCTTGTAATTCACCTTGCCGGCGCTGATCTCGGCGTAGTTGTTGTCAGCTCGTCGCAGCGTCAGACGATCGCCGGGCAGCGACTTGATGATTTCGTGCAGGTGACGCGCAGCCACCGTCAGGCCACCGTCGCCCGTGACCTCGCAGGGAATCTCGGACGTAACGGTCAGGTTCAGGTCGGTGGCCGCGACGGTCAGGCTGTCTGCTCCCTCGGTGCGCAGGAGCACATTGGCGAGGATCGGCATGGTCGCCTTGCGGTCGGCAATGCCCTGGGCGAAATAGAGCCCTTGCAGAAACGCTGCCTTCTCGATGCGAAACTCCATCGTGCGCAGCGACGGGGAGAGCTGGGGCGCACGCGCATGCTCGACCTGCGCAACGGCGGGGACTGCAGCTTTTTCAGAACGGGACTCCATTGCGGTCTTCTCCCTTTCTTAGCCTGACGAATGGTTCGGCCTTCACAGATCTGTGGGCGCTACGGGGGACTGAGCGGCCCACCTAAGATCCGGATCTCTATAAGAGATCTTTTAAAGATCCGTAGTCGTATTAAGGCCTGTGATCTTCTGGATAACTTGGCCGGTCTCCTCGGAGAATCGGGAAAACCGGGGTGTGGATAGCCATGTGGGACAGTGTGTAAAAACCGGGTCGGGATCCACAGGTCTGCGCTGTTCCCAGGATATCCACGGCAGAAGTCAGATAGATACCCACAGGCTTGTCCACAGGCGACCGTTGGGCGCAGTCATACTCGATGGGGGGGGTGGAGGCAATGGGCAACTCGCCGCCCAACCAGTTTTGGGCAACTTTTTTTGTAATGCTGAGCCCGTTTGCCGCGCCCCTACTTCGCCTTCCAGACCGGCGCTCGCTTCTGCAGAAAGGCCATCAGGCCCTCGGCGGCGTCCTCGGTACCAAGGACCCCGGCAAGCTCGCCTTCGAGGAAGCGCAGCGCGGGTTCAAGCGGCATGTCCTGCATGCGGTGATAGGCATCGAGGCCGCGCTGGACGATCAGCGGCGACTTGGCGATGAGCTTTTCGCACAGCGTCGCGACCTCGGCGTCGAGCTTGTCGCGCGGCACGCAGCGCGTGATCAGGCCCAGGCGCTCGGCGGTGGCGGCATCGAGGCGGTCGCCGGTCAGGATCAGCTCCATGGCGCGCTTGCGCGGCACGCAGCGGAAGATCGTCGCCATGATCATCATCGGCCACAGCCCGACGTTGATCTCGGGGGTGGCGAACCCGGCGTCATCGGCGGCAATCGCCAGATCGCAGGCGACGACGATGCCCAGGCCGCCGGCCATGGCGTGACCATTGACCTTGGCAATGGTCGGCTTGCCGATGCCCGTCCCGGCGAGCAGGTTCATCAGATCGGCGAAGGTGCCAGCGGCGCGGTTTTCCGCGGCTCCCGACGACAGCGGCGCACCGCTCTGCCCGCTCATCTGGCTGAGATCGCCGCCGGCCGAGAAGATCTTGCCAGCGCCGGTGATGACCACGACGCGCACCGCGGCATCGTCTCGCGCCCGCTGCAGGGCATGCAGGAGCTCACCGACGGTGCTGGGGCCGATGGGGTTGCGTCGCTCGGGGCGGTTGAAGGTGATGGTGGCGACACCGCCACGCACTTCGTAGAGCAGCTCGGCATAGCCCGCCGTGGACGGGGGCGGCGCCGAGGATTGACCAGGAACACCAGGGCTTTGAGGGGTGGTGGACATGCCGGGCATTATGCCGAAAGCGGCAGACGGCGGAAGTTTTGCGCGGCTCCCCTGAAGACCCGACTTGCCGCCGCCCCGGACCCTCCGATACCGTCTGACTATGTGGCAGAGACGGTGGTGTCCGGCTGGACCCCTGCTGGGGCTCCTAGGTGTCTTGTGTGTCCTTCTTGGGGATGCTCAGCCGACGTACGCGGCGGGCAAAGGACAGGCGGTGGCGGTCATGCCGTTCCGCGATCTGTCGAGCGGCTCGCGCTTCGTCGGCGAGGCCATCCGCGAGACGGTCACGACCGATCTGAAGCAGCTGGGATCGCTGCGTGTCGTCGAGCGCGGCAACCTCGACAAGGTCCTCGGCGAGCAGAACGTGCAGCTGCAAGCGCAGGAGCCGGATACCGCGACGCTGGTCAAGATCGGCAAGATCCTGGGCGCCAACCTGATCGTCGTCGGGGCGTATCAGAAGGTGCTGCCGCAGGTGCGCCTGACCGCCCGCTTCATCAAGGTCGAGACCAGCGAGATCATCGGCACGGCCAAAGTCGACGGCGGATCGAAAGAGTTTCTGCGCCTGCAGGATCGCGTCACGGCAGCGCTCTTGAAGTCGGCGGGCTTTCCGGTGCATGCCAAGCAGGTGCTCGACGGGGCTGAGCATCGGCCGGAAATGGGAAGCCTCAAGACGCTGGAGCTGTACGGCCAGGCCGTGATGTCGAGCAACGACGAAGAGCGCCGCCAGTACCTGACGCTGGCCGTGGCCGAAGACAAGAACTTCAACTACGCCGTAAAGGACCTAGAGGAACTAGAAGCGCGTCTGCGCGTGTACCAAGCGACGTCGCTGCAGGTCAACGAGCGCGAGGTCATCGTGCTGCGCGAAAAAATCAAGGTGATGACCAGTAAGCCGGAGATCGAGCAGACCATGCTCCTTTTGTTGTCGCGGCTGACCATGACGCGGCGATTCCATGAGCTCGTGCGCGAGGCGAGGAACTACCTCGATGGACTCTCGCCGGGGACGCCGATCACGGTGTGGACCGACGGCATCGCCACCCAGCTGGTGTCGACTCTGTGGATGCTGCGGCGCTACGACGACATGCTGCGCGAGGGAGAAAAGTATCTGGCGCGAGCTCCTGGAAGCTCGGTCTTCGCGCCGATCAAGAGCATGCTCGAAAACGCCATTCGCAAGAAGCGCGAGCTCGAAGGGGGGGGAGAGAAGGCCGAGCGCGAAGTGCAATCGACGCACGCGACGGCTCGCTGGGATCTGTGCCTGATGGCGCACCTGTATCACCGCAATGAGCAGTACGAGGCCGCGCGACGTCTGTATCGCGCCTGTGCCGCCATCGGCATCAAGCCGAACGCCGAGATCCTGCCGAAGCTGGCCGAGGGCGCGTACCTGCAAGGTAGCTGGGCTGATCTGCACAAGATCCTCACCGAGTGGCAGGCGGCCGATGCGACGGCAGCGCAGCGCTTTCATTCCTCCTACGACTCCACCATCCCGCGAGATGAGTAGACCCATGGACGCTACAAAAACGACTCAACGACCCCGACGTGGGACGATGCGATGGGCGCAGTGGGCGCTGCGACTTGGGCTGGGCGGCGGCGGCTGGGCCCTGCTTTTCGGTAGCGGGGTGCAGGCCAAGACCAGCGTCGATCTCTCGGCGGAAGAATATGCCGAGCGCGATGCGCTGATCGGCAAGATCGCCCGCGGCGAAGACTACGAGGCCAGCATCGCGCGCTTCCGCGAGCTTTGGCAGAAGCGTGAGGCCCTACGGGCGGATGAGGTGGCCGAGCAGAAGCGAGCCGAAGAGGCGCATAAGCGGCAGCAAGCCGACAGCAAGAGCGTCGACGGCATCGTCGGTTCGCACTGCGCCCTGTATCGCGATCCAAAAAATCCCCCCGGTGGTCAACGCGAGAACATGAGCGCCGAGTGGGGCAAGGTGGTGCGCAAAGAGCTGGTGCGCTTGCCGCCCAAAAATGCGTTCGATGACGGCGAACAGATCACGCTGTATCGCATCGAAGCGCAGCGTGCGACCTACACGGTTTCGTCGCAGGGACCGACGTACCTTTTGGATCGGCCGCTGACCGCCCAGGTTGGCGACTTGGTGCTGCTGTGCATCATGTCGCGGCACTCAGAGGGCTCGGGATCGAAGTTCCCGCCGGACTTTCGCGAAAACA
Organism: Pseudomonadota bacterium; assembly: GCA_035345735.1. Classification (GTDB taxonomy): domain Bacteria; phylum Myxococcota_A; class Polyangia; order Palsa-1104; family JAEUJZ01; genus JAEUJZ01. Next base: position 7,153 of record DAORCZ010000124.1, read on the forward strand.
TCCTGTCGCAGGGCTTTGCGGTGCGCATCAAAGAGCCGCCGCTCATCGTCAAGAAGTCACAGAACCCGCTGCCGCTTTTGGGAGAGTGGCGATTCCGGGCGGCGATTGATCGCGTGGAATGGACAGCTCCGCCCGAGCAGCCGGTGCTGAATCGCCTGTTCGTGCTGGAGGCGCTGCCGCCCGAAAATGGTCGCCAGCGCTTCGCCATCGCGGCCGAGCGGCATACCTATGTGCTAGAGGTTCCACCGACGGTGCGCAATCGAGAGCTGTTGCGGCCAGGCGAGCATGCATGGGTGATCATGGGCCAGGCTCGCTTCGATCGTGCGCAGCGCAAGCTGGTGCTGGTCGCCGAAGATGTCGAGGCGCGCTACGTCACCACCGTGGCCGGCGAAGAGACGGCCGGGCGACGGTAAGCGCCGGGCGTTAGGCGCGCTCTTCGTAGCGGCCGAGTGCGCGGTACTTGGCGTAGCGCAGATCGAGCAGGCTGTCCGGTGCGGCCTGGCTTAGCTCGCTCAAGTGACGGGCCACCGCTTCGCCGACGATCTCGGCAGCGCCGTCGTGGTTGTAGTGCGCTCCGCCGGGGGGCTCGGTCAGGACTTCATCGACGACGCCCAGCGACTTCAGGTCTTCGGCGGTCATCTTCATCTGGGCCGCGGCTTGATCGACCTTGCCCTGGTCTTTCCACAGGATCGATGCGCAGCCCTCGGGCGAGATGACCGAGTAGACCGAAAATTCCAGCATCAGCAGGCGATCGCAGACACCGATGGCCAGCGCACCGCCGGAGCCGCCCTCGCCGATGACGGCCGCAACGATGGGCACGGGCAGCCCGGCCATGACTTCCAGGTTCTTGGCGATGGCTTCGGCCTGGCCACGCTCTTCGGCATCGATGCCAGGAAAGGCACCCGGGGTGTCGATGAGTGCGATGATCGGCAGGCGAAAGCGAGCGCCAAGCTCCATCAGCCGGCGGGCCTTGCGATAGCCCTCGGGGCGGGGCATGCCGAAGTTGCGTCGCACCGCGTCCTTGGTGCCGCGGCCTTTTTGATGCGCGATGATCAGCACCGAGCCGTTGTCCCAGGCGCGCAGCCGAGCCAGGCCGCCAATGATCGCTTCGTCGTCGCGGAAGGCGCGGTCACCATGTAGCTCGACGAACTCGCTGCACATGCGGCTGATGTAGTCGAGCGCGTAGGGACGCAGCGGGTGACGCGAGAGCTGCACCTTCTGCCAGGGGGTGAGGGCGGCGAAGATCTCTTCACGGGCGCGCTGCGCACGACGCTCAAGGAGCTTGATCTCGGCAGCCAGGAGCTCACCGCCGGCCAGGCGCTTGAGCTCTTCGATTTTGTTCTCTAGCTCGACGAGGGGCCGCTCGAATTCGAGGCTCTGTCGGGGATCGATCATCGGGACTGGCGATGCTATCAGAAGGGCTGGCGCAGGTGCGCACACAACTGCTCGCGGTCGGTGGCGATCAGGCGGTGCAAGCGCCAGAGAAACTCGCGGAAGTCTTTGCCCTCGACGTGGGGACGAGGAGTGGGGCGGCCATAGCCGTGCACGTCGGTCAGGCGGGTCACGGTAAAGCGCAGCGCAGCAAAGCGGAGCTCGGGATAGAGCCCCTGCCACTCGCTTGGTGAGAGGGCGCGCAGCGACTGGTAGCCAGCAACCAGGGCGCGGGCGGTGTCGGCGCAAAGCGGTCCAATGCGCACGGTGTCATCGCGGTCGGCGGCGGGCTCTGTGGCGGGATGTTCGTCGCCGTTGGCATCGGGCACTGGTGTCGCCGTCTGCGGAGCCAGCGTCGGGGCTGGCGCACAGCAAGCGAGAAGCGCGACGGCGAGATCGTAGACGTAGGGCAGGGTCGCGGCTTGCTCGAGATCCAAGATGAAGCCGCTTGCGACCTGCGTTCGGGCCGTTGCCAAAGGGCGGTGGCGCGGTAGGCGGCGGGTGAATAGGAGGTTGTCGGGAAACAGATCGTTGTGACCAATGCCGCGCGGCAGATCGCGTACGCGCAGGCGAGACAAGAGCTCGATCTCGCTGTGCAGCGACTGCAGGACGGGTCCCAGCTCAGCCTGGGCGGTGGCGTCGGTACGCAGCCCCGCCAAGCGCTCGCCGATGTGGCGCAGGGTATAGATGCCGGCGTGCTCGCGGCGGATGTCGGCAGCGGCCAAGTGGAGCTCCGCCAGAAGCTCGCCAATGTGGAAGGCGTGCGCGGTATCGATCGCACTGTCCGCCACCTGTCGCCCGCTCACCCACGAAAACAGCATGACCGGCTGACCGCGCCGAAATGGCACAAACGCGCTGCCGCTGCGGGTCCGCCACAGCGCCGGCGTGCGCAGGCCGCGACTGCCCAGATGCCAGATCAGCGCCGACTCGAAGGCGGCATCGGCCCAGGACTTGCCTTCACAGACGCGCAGAAACAGCGGTCCAGCGTCGGTGATGACCTGATAGTTGGAGTTGATCGTGCCCTGCGGAATGGCGTGAAGCTGGCGTAGGCTCAGGCGGTAGTGGCGCAGGATGGCGGCCGCGTCCTCGGTGCTCAGCTGCGTCTTCGGCGAGGCGACAAAAGCGGCCATCGCGCCTTATTTTCCGCGTCCACGCACGATGGCTCCGACGGCGCCGATGAGCGTCCAGCTCAACACTTGGCGCGAGACCTCGCCGGCTCGCGAGGTGCAGGTGGCGCACAGCGGCATGTCCATGCGCTCGCCAGCCCGCGCCAGCCCGTTGCAGTAACCGCCGCTCTGCCAGGTGTAGCACTTGACGCCCAGGCCCTCGCAGCGGTCGCAGCGATAGGCGATGCGGCGCTTGCCGGTGCGCGTTTCAGCCAGTGTGTAGGTCGTGATGTCGCGACAGTGCGAGCAGAAGGCCAGCTCAGCGCGGCAGGCTTTGTTGCTGCAGATCGTCGCCGCCGCGTCTACTTCGTTGCTGCAAAGCGGGCACTTGTAAGACTTGCTCATGTTTGCAACATAGCATGCGGCGGATTTTCCCGTCGAGCCTGCCCCGGTGATGGCGCGACGAGGGCGCGGCTAGCGGAGGGAGTTAAACAGCGACAGGGTGCGTCGCCATGAGTCGTTGGCGGGAGCGCGACGGAAGGCTTCGGGGCGGGCGTCGTTGAAGAAGGCGTGGCCGGCCCCCTCGTAGACAATCGTCTCGGTGGCGATGCCGCGGCCCGACTGCTTTTCGGCGAAGGCTTTGGCGTCGGCGATCGAGAAGAAGGTCTCTTTTTCGCCGAAGAAAATCAGGCCGGGGATCTGGATCGTATCGAGGTTGGCGGCGCCGCTCGGTGGGAAGCCGTAGAACGCGGCGTAGGCGTCGACACCGGGCTGGGTGGCGGCGATGACCGTCAGCGCTCCGCCCATGCAGAAGCCGACGATGGCGACGCGGCTGCAGCCTTCCTGGTTGCGCAGGTGAGCGACGGCCCCGGCGATCTCTTGCGAGGCGCGGCCCCAGTCGAGGCCTTTCATCAGGTGCGAGGCTTCCTCGGCATCGACGGTGCTTTTGCCGTGATACAGGTCCGGCGCAAGCGCGACGAAGCCGGTGCTGGCAAAGCGGCTGGCAACGTCTTTGATGTGCGGCACCAGGCCCCACCACTCTTGCAACACAACAACACCGACCTTGTTGGCGCCGGGATGAACGAGGTACCCGTTTGCTTCACCGGCCGGGGTCGAAAAGCGGACGCTGGACTGCATGGCTCCCTCCATATGGATTGCGCACTCTGCGACGCCTGCAAGTGACCCGGTGGGCAACGCTTCTTGACCCCGGCAAAGACCCGCTCAGGCGGATAGCGGCGGCTGGGCGGGCTGGGGGCGTCAAGCGGGCGACGTCGGGTCTACGGGCGCTGATGCTTCAAGAAGCGCAGACGCAGATCGTACAACACGTGCTCGAGCGTGCTCTGCTCTTCCTCGGTCAGGTTGCCGCGCGTCTTTTCGCGCAGCATTCCAAGGATCTCGATGCTCTGGCGGGCAAGCGGCAGGTTGACCTGATGCTTACCCTGGTCGTCCTCGTGCTCGCCCAAATTGATCAGCGCTGACGCTGCCAGCGACATCACAAACGTGGCGAAGTCGATCGCCGACTGCGGCTCACCCCCCGCTTCGGGTGGAGATCCGTCCTGCGCCTTACTCATCGTCTTCGTCTTCGACGTCGTCGCCATCGCCGTCATCATCGGCGAGCATCTCATCATCATCATCGTCGTCGTCATCATCGTCGTCATCATCGTCGATGATGTCGTCGGATCGCATGAGCGGCATGCGAGTGGCGACGAAGCTGGGCTTGGCGTTGCGGGCGGCTCGACGCTCGCGAGCCCGATCGTCCGGTTCTTCCAGAGGCTTCGAGATCGTAGAGAGCTCGGCAACGTCGGGCAGAGTGTCGAGATGGGCCTCAAGCTCGGCCCGCGTTAGCTCGCCGCGGCGAATGCGTCGCTCGACGACGCGGACATCCCAGAAACGGGGATCGGTGCGCTGAATGATCATGGTCTTTTGATATAAGGCCGACGGGTTTGGGAAGTCAACAACCCATGATGGAGGGCGCCGGTCGACGCCCGTCCCGAGTCGCCCGGTGCATCGTCGGCGACCGCTTGGCGCGCAGGCTGTCTAGCGCTGGAAGGTCTTGGTGATGGTCGCCGTTTCGCCGGCGCCTACGCGGATGGTGATGGTCTCGCGGATGTTGAACTGCGGGTTGTACAGCGTCACTTGGTGCGTGCCCGGCGTGACGCGGTACGAGATCTGCGGGGTGTTGAGACCGGTGTCGAGCCCGTCGACGATGATCTTGCTCCACGGCCGGCTGTTGATGCGCAGATAGCCGAAGTTGCCCTGCGCCGCGGTGGCGACTGGGGTATCGGTGGTGATCGTCGTACCGCCAGTTCCGGCAGCACCCGCACCGCCTGCGCCGCGGCGCTTTTTCCCGGTGGGACGCCCGGGGGCGGGCTTGGCGACGTTGGCTTGCTTGCCACCAGGGGCCGGCTTGACCTCGGGAGCGGCTTCCGGCTTGACCTCGGGAGCCGCCTCAGGCTTCGTCGCCACGACTGGTGGCGGGTTCGGCTGCCCGCTGGGGGGCAGGGGCGTCACGGTCGGGGTTCCGGCAGGCGCCGCGCCTTCCTCGGCGGGCATGGTCGCGGTGAGCTCGACGGTCTTGCCCTCTTCGATGATGACCTGCTGGCGCCAGGTGCGGTTGCCCAGGCGTGCTTCCAGCGTATGCGTGCCGACAAGGACGCTCTGCACCCGCAGCGGCGTGACCCCGCCCAGCGATGCGCCATCCAGCGAAACCGCGGCGCCCGGCGGGTCTGAGACCAGGGTAAAACCGCCCGTCTTATGCACGACGGCATCCAGCTTGACCGTTCGCTTGAGGGTCTCACCGGCGGTGATCGATACCTTTTCGTTCCACGGGTGATAGCCGTTGTGCTGCACCGCGATGGCGTAGGTGCCGGGTTGTAGGCGCAGAATAATCGGCGAATCGGTCATCGCCACCGGCTTAGAGTCCACGAGCACGATGACCTCGCGCGAGGGCTCGGCCGAGATCACGACCTCGCCGCTGCGGCCGTAGGTCCAGTAGCCTGCGCCGGCGGCTCCAGCAACGACCAAGAGCAAGAGCACAAGGACGATGCCCATGCGGCTTGGCTTGGCCGGCTTGTTTTGCTGCGTCGCTGCGACGTCCAACGTGGGCGGCAAGCTAAGCGGTGGCGGCGGTAGGACACCGGCCGGCGGACCCGAGGGCACGCTTGGCTTGGCGGGCTTGGCGGCCTGACGGAGCGGCGAGTCCTCATCGTCATCGTCGTCCCCATCG
>DAORCZ010000125.1:0-9722 GCA_035345735.1 Pseudomonadota bacterium
GTCTTCGCCAGCGGCAAGAACCGCACCGTGGCCGGCAAGCCGCTGCACACCAACTTCAGCCTGTCGGGGGGCAGCGTGGATGGCAGCTGTTCGGGCGGAGGGGGCGAGTATCTGGGGCTGACGAGCCGAGGTGGGGTGGCGCTGCCACCGGCCTGGGAGCCGTATCCCGGGCAGGCCAATGACGTCTCGTTTGGGCTGACGGCGACGGACCCGGCAGCGACGACGGCGTACTTTGCGAAGCCCACGCCGGGGGCTCCCAATGACCTCAGCTCGGCGCTGGCGGAGCGCGTGGAGTACATGCCCACCAGTGGCACGTTTGCCGCCGCAACGCCGATCAGCGTGAGTCTGAAGACGAAGTCGACCACGGCGACGATTCGCTACACCACCAATCGCCAGCGACCGATTGGCGTGCCGGGTCGCCTGGGCATGATGACCGTCGATGCCACCAGCGATGTCTGCACGCTGACCGGACATGGCTTCACCTCGGGTGAGCTGGTGCATGCCTCGGGACCGGCGCCGCTCGATGCGCGGGTCAACTACTTCGTCAAAGTCATCGACGCCGATACGTTCAAGCTGGCGATCGAGCCCGGCGGACCGACCATCGATCTGCAGGCTGGCGGCATGGTCGAGATTCGACGTGAGGCGGTGACCGCCAGCGCGGCCACGAGCGGCGTCTTCACCAGCACCACGATCGAGCACGGCTTCCTCAGCGGCGACAACGTGCAGGTCAAGAGCACCGGTGCGCTGCCGGGAGGGCTCTTGGCAGACACGCCGTACTACGTCGTGGTGACCGCCGCGAATACCTTTACGCTCTCGGCCTCGCCGACGCTGACCCCGAACGTGGCGATCACCACGGCCGGCAACGTGACGGTGTATCGCATGCCCTCGCCGGCCTACAGCACGCCGATCCCGGTCGCGCAGAGCACGCTGATCCGCTCGCGGGCGTTTGAAAACGGTCGCCCCGATGGACCGATCCGCAGCGAGATGTACTTCGCGCTCGATGCCGCGGCGCAGGCGGTGACTTCGACGCTGCCGATTGTGCTGAGCCACACCTTCAACACGGCGATTCAGAACAACAACACGCCGGTGAAGAGCTACCTGATGATCTTCGAGCCGAAGGCGCCAGACATGCTGTCGCGCATGACCAACCCGCCGGATCTGGTGTCGCAAGCGACGCTAGAACGGCACGGGTCATCGACGAGCAGCGATGACAAGTTCTCGATGGCCGTTGAGCTACAGGACGAGCAGGGCCTGGATCAAGACTGCAAGCCGCTGGGCATGCCGGCCAACTCGGACTGGCTGATGCACGCGCCGTATTTCTGGGATCCCTCGATGATGCACAACGATCTGATGTATCGCCTGAGCAATCAGATCGGTCGCTATGCCCCGCGCACGCGCTACGTCGAGCACTTTCACAACGAGCGGCAGCTACCAAACACCATTGAGGGCGTGCTGACCGGCACCACCGCCGACTACTTCGGCGTCTACAGCTTTATGGACAAGATCACGCGCGGCAAAAACCGCGTCGATATCGACAACCTGACGATCACCGACAACGCCGCTCCCGAGATCCAGGGCGGCTACATGTTCAAGTGCGATCGTCTCGACGGAAGTGAGACTGGGATCCGGCCACTCGCCGGTCAGACTTTCGGTGGCGCCGGATTCCAGGGGCCAGGCAACGACATCCTGGCCTGGGTCAACCCGCGCGAGATTTCCCTGGATCCGTTCAAGGTGGTGACGTCGGCGCAGAGCCTGTGGTTCCGCGGGCATCTTGGCGAAGCCTACGCGGCGCTCAACGGCGCGATGTCGACCGATCCGGTGAATGGCTACGCCAAGTACTGGGATGTGCCGGCGACGATCGACCACCACATCATGAACACGCTGACCAAGAATGCTGACGCGTTCCGGCTGAGCTCGTACTGGTACAAGCCGCGCTTCGGCAAGCTGACAGCGGCACCGCTGTGGGACTTCGATCGCGCAGAGGGATCGCGGGATGGTCGTGACCGGCCATGGAACAACTGGCTGGGCGGCGGTACCTCGTTCTTCACCTATCCCTGGTATGTGGAGATGTTCCGCGATCCCAACTTCTGGCAGCTCTGGATCGACCGCTACGAACAGCTGCGTCAAGGCGTGTTCTCAACGGCAAACATCCATGCTCAGATCGATGACTTTGCCAGTCAGCTGAATCCTGGCGATGCTGCCAGCACGCCGGCCAAGCGCTCGATCGCCCGCTGGGTGGCTGGCGCCCCGGTCCCGGCCAGCACGCCGCGCCCAGCCAGCGACAACGCGGCGCTGGGCTACACCAACAACACGTTCAACGGGCAGTACACCGGCGAGGTGGCCTGGCTCAAGTACTGGTGGCAGAAGCGTTTGGAATTCGCTGATAGCCAGTTCACGCGTCCAGCAGTCGCCAGCGTTCCGGCCGGCATGGTCACGGCGGGCACCACGGTGACGCTGACCTCGCCCAGCCAGAGCACACCGGGGGTCGAGATCTTCTACACCACCGACGGTACCGACCCGCGGATGAGCGGCGGCAATCCTGCCGCCAACGCCACGCTGTACACCGCGCCGATTGTCATCAATGGGCCGGTGAAGCTGTTCGTTCGCGTGCGTCATCCCGCTGCGGCCAAGACCGCCGCCGACACCGGCGTGCCCTTCGGCTCGCGCTGGAGTGCGCCCTCGCAGTTCACCTACACGACGATGTAGCGCGGCATCGCATCACGGCCGCGCCGGTCTCTCCTGCGCGGTCGGTTCCCGGGTCGCTCTTCGCCCCCCGCCTCATTCACAACCACGGTGCACAAGAACGCCTGATGCAGGTCGCGATCGGTCGGCATCCCATCGATGTTCCGTCGATCGAGGAGAGACCATGACCCGCCCGCGCTCGCGTTCCTTGTCGCGCTTCCTGCCTGCCTTTGTCACGACACTTCTGGCCGGGGTCTCGCTGTCTGGCCCTGCGCCCAAGCCAGCCCACGCCCAGACCTGGGCCGAGTCCGACGGTGCGGCCAGCCTAGCGATCACGAGTGGGCTGGACCGTCGGGTGCGCCTGCCGGGGTTTGGCAACATCGCCTATCGTGCACCGCTTGTCGGCAAGCGCGGGCCGGTGGTGGTGCTGGTGCACGGCATCTTCGCCGGCTCGACGCATCGCAGCTTCAATGAGCTTCTGCCGCTCCTCGACGCTGCCGATGCCCGCGTCTACACGCTGGACCTGCCAGGCACCGGCGAGAGCGAGAGTCCCAAGCGCGCCTATTCGATGGCCGTGCTGGATCAGTTTGTCGAGACCTTCCTGGATCAGGTCGTGCGTGAGCCGGCGACGTTAGTGGCCGAGTCGCTGCTGACGGGAAGCGCGCTGCAAGTCGCGGCGCTGCGGCCAGATCGCGTAAAGCGCCTGGTCCTGCTCTCTCCGACGGGCGCGGTGAACCTGGCGAGCCCCCCCAGCCGCGACGCGACGAGCCTGTACGACACGGTCTATGGCAACGACTTTCTGGGCCTGCTGTTCTACAGCACGCTGCTCAGCGACCCCTCGCTGCGCTTTTTCTTGGAGCGCACGTTTGCCGATCGCAGCCTGGTGACCGACACGCTGCTCGACGAATATCGCCTGGCCCGCAGCCGGCCGAACCAGCGCTGGATCTCGTTTTCCTTCGTCGGTGGTCAGTTACATCGCCGCTTTGCGGATGTGGCTCCGGCGGTCGCGGTGCCGGTGCTGGCGCTGTTTGGCAAGCAGGCCGAGTCGCCGGGTCCGGTGGGGCGAGCCGATGCCGCCGCCGACTTTTCCGCCATCCGTCCCGACTTCACCTATCGCGAGATCGATCGCGCCGGCCTGAACCTGCACCGCGAGCAGCCCACGGCGGTTGCTCGCCAGATCCTCGACTTCATCAAGTAGCGGCGCCACCGCTCGACCCGCTCCGGGGCTGGTGACCCAAGGCGGTCGATGCACGGTCGGCACGCGGTCGGCGCCGCATGCGAGCCGCTCTAGATCAGCCCCGGTCCGTGCGAGGCGGTGACCCAGTACGGCACCTGCCGCACATGATCTGTCAGCAGGATGGAGTTCGCAGCCTCGCGTCCGGTGACGACAGCGCGCTCCATCAAGGCGGTGGGATAGTCGGGCGTGCCCACCCAGTCGCCGCACAGCGACAGATTGCCGATGCCGTTTTCGGCGGCGTAGCAGCTATTCGGGCGCGCGCTGGCTTGGCCGACCTCAAACGACGTGAAGTTGCTGTATGAGCCGACGGTGCGGGCCAAGAGCTTCGCGCTCGCTAGCTCGGGCATAAGCTCCAACGCGGGGATGCGGACCAGCGGCCACAGCGCATCATCGGGCACCACCGAAAGCAGCGGGTTCGCGTAGAGGTGGAACTCCAGCACCGATCCGCCAGTCCGCATCGCGAAGTCGCGCGACTCAGCTTCCAGCAGGTGGTACTGCGCCAGCAGGTTGATCGGGCGGTGCTGCGGTGTCTCCAGCACGTCGGGGACCTCGGCCCGCGGCTGCTTGTCGAGCCACACGCGCAGGATCTTGTAGGGCGGCGCGACGCGCATCGCTCCCACCTTGGCCTTGACGTCGGCCAGTGCCACCGCGGCTGGGCTATCGAGTGCCACCGACCCCCCGAGCACGCTCTGGCTGCCTTTGACATCGGTGGCCAGCACCACCTGATCAAAGGTCTCGCTGCTGCCGACTTCACCCAGCGCGCGATCGAGCGCAAAGCGCAGACCCTTGACCGGACGCGCAAGCTCGATGCGCACGCCCAGATAGCGCAGTCGCGCTTCCCACGGACCAATCACCGCGGTGTGGTGATCGACGGTGGTGATCTGCCGGTTCATCGCCTTGGGTTGCCCGACGAAGAACAGGTGCATGAACTCCAGCATCTCAGCCGCGCTGATTTTTTCCGGATCGTTCAAGGTCACGGACGCGGCGGACTGCAGGACGATGTCGTAGAACTTGTTGCTGACCCCGCGCGACTTGGCCCAGGCGCGCAGCGTCTGGCTGTCGAAGCGCGAGACGTTGGTCGCGTGGTTGTAGAACATCGAATCAGCCAGCGTCTTCAAGTTGGCGAGCGCATCCAGCGGGCCCAGGTTCGGCGAGCGCTCGATCAGCTTGAGCATGTTTTCGGGATAGCGCGGCGGGTTTGACTCGAAGATCTCGGGCTTGTAGGTGCGGTACTGGAAGTGCACTTGGTTGTACGGGCGGAAGTACTTGTTCACGCCGAGGCGGGCGAGGATTTCCTTGCACACGTGATAGTTGTCAAACCACATGTGCAGGCCGTGCTCGACGGAAAACTCGCCGACCGGCAGCTTGACGCGGCGGGTGGCCAGGCGTCCCCCCAGCACCGATCCCGCTTCGCGCAGCGTCACCTGATAGCCGCGCTCGGCAAGCTCTAGCGCCGCCGACATGCCGGCCAGGCCGCCGCCGATGATCAGCACTGACTTGTTCGATCCCGCGGGCAAGCGGACAGGATCGCGGGGGTTCTCCGGCAGGATCAGGCGCGGCGGCAACGGAATCGCCTGCGCTGATCGCGACCACAGCGAGCCGGTAAGGCCTGCACCAACAGCCAAGCCACCAAGAGAAGCAGACTGCAGGAATGCGCGTCGACGGATCATGAGATCACCTGGGGCAAAAGGGGAGAGGACGCGGCTTGCGACGGGCCAGCGGCAGCGCCGCACCGCGCCGAGGAGTCTATTTGAGTCCCCGCGGCGATGGCGGACGTCGCAAAAAATACTTTCGGTCCGACCCTTGCTTCGCAGAACGCGGATGATGTCGAGGGCTGCTCGGAAAGTGTTTACATATTCAGCTGTGAACGCCCTAGACGCGACCTTGCTGCACGGCTGGGGCCCCCGCTTTCCGGGACACTTTTTTTCCGTCGGGGCGCCGAAAAAAAAGGTCCCGGGCGGCCCCAGCCTTACGCGCTTCTTGTTGGGAGCGAATATGTAAACACTTTCCCCCCGGAAGGTGTGCTTGGAGTTCTGATACTCCCAACCGCGGGTAAGGCTGGGGCCGCAGCGGATCTCTCATTTTCGACGTCCCGGCGAAAATGGGAGTCCGCGTCCGCGGGGGCCCCGGCCGTGCAGCAAGGTCACGTCTAGGGCGTTTGCAGCTCAATATGTAAACGCGGGCCTAGCGGCTGGCGGGAGTGGGGCGATAGGGGAGGGCGGTGGCGGCGAGGATGTGGCCGGTGGCGGTCTCTTGCGCGAAGGCGACAAGCTGCAGCGCTTCTTTGCGCCAGCTGGGGGACAGGCGGAGGGGGACGTCGGCGGAGAGGGTGCCGGCTTCGCCCGCGGTGACGGCTTGCAGCCAGCGCACCACCGGGCCATGCGGCAGGACGCGGCCGGCGTTTTCTCCGCGCGTCACTCGCGTCTGCAGGCCGCTCTCGGTGATCGCGGCGTAGAGCGCCACTCGCCGACGGGGGAGCTCGCTGGCTGAGAGGTGCAGGGCCTCGCCCGCCCCCTGCGGGTTGAGCTTGAGGCTGAGTTTGCTGCGCGAGGTCTGCGTCTCGCTGGCGTTGAGGATGGCGGCCCGCGCGCGGCTGCCGCTAGAGCCCAAGACATCGAAGCGTCCGTTGACTACGAGCTGTGGCGTATAGGGTCCCCGCATACCTAGCAGAGGTACATATGCACTCTGGCGCTGGCTATAGGCCTCGTCGGAAAACGGGTCGCGCCAGCCTAAGTAGTTCCAGTAATCGACGTGCAGTTCGAGGGCAATCACCGGAGTGTCTTCGACCACGCCGCTCCGCGCGAGCTCGGCGAGGAGCTCATCGGCGGGTGGGCAGCTAGAGCAGCCTTCGGAGGTGAAGAGCTCTAGCAAGACCGCTGGGCGCGACGGAGGGCTTCCGGCTTCCGCGCGGGCAGCGGGCGCGGCCGGCGCAGCGGGTGCAGCGGTCGGGCCAGAGGGCGCGGTGGCGGCGGCAGAGGCGGCGAGGATCGGTGCAGAAAACAAGAGCGCGGCCGTCGCGCGGGGCAGGGCGCGGAGCGGGCCGCGGGGCTTGGCGAGCTGAAAGATGCCGAGCATGGTCTGTAGATGCCAGGGGGGCGAGCGCGTTACAAGCCGCGAAATGCAAGTCTTTTGCAGCTGCCCCTTGTGCCGGCGCCGAGCGAGCGCATGATTAGAAGCTATGCCCATGGCGGATCCTGTTCTGTGGACGCTGGCCGGTACTACGGCGGCGACGGTGCTGTACCTGTTAGATCGTCGTGCCAAGCTGCGTCCGACGGCGCTCGACGCCTGGGCCGCGACGCATCAGCTGCCCCTGCTGCGCGACGTGCCGACCAATGCCCTGGCCGGTCTTGAACCGCTGGCTCTTCTGCCGACCGTGCTGTCGGTTGAGCGTCTGGCCCAGGGCACGCTGCGCAGTGAGCAGCTGGCCATGGCCACCAGCATGAGCGTCTGCGTCGTTGGGGGCGAGCGGCAGGCGCGACGCTTTGTCCTGGCTTCGTTCGGCGGCCATCCCGACGCTCCGGCGCTGCGCATCCTGCCGTCTTCGACCCGCGATGCCCCGACCCACCTGGGCTTTGCCGAGATGCCGGCGACCTCGCTGCCGGCCGGCTATCGCATCGAGGCGTTTGCGCCACTGCGGACGGATCTGGTGACGGCGATTGGCGACCTGCTGGCCACGGCCGATCCGAGCCGCAGCTTCCGCCTAGAGCTGCGCAGCGGTCGCGTCCTCATCGCCGCCCCGCACGGTGAGGGCAGCTCACCCGAGACGCTGATGAGCCTGGGCGTCGCCCTCAATGAGCGCCTGTTTTCGCTGTACGGTGCGCCGGCCGAGCCCATGCCCGACGAGAAAGCCGGCCGCTGCGACACCGGGGGCGGGGGCTGCGGTCCCTGCGGCTGCCACTAGGTTGCCGCTCAGCTGTTTGGGGGTTCCCGATGAGCTTTCCCCTCGCTGCGCTGGCCAAACAGATCGAGTGGCTGGGGACGCTGTCGCGCGTGCTGCCTTGGGGTCTTGCGCAGAAGCCGCCCTGGACGGTGGCCGACGTCGTCATTCAGGACGAGTACACGCACGACATCCTGCTGTGCTGTGACGATGGGCGGGGCGAGGTGCTGGTCCTTGACTGCACCTGACTCGGCGGCGTGAACGCGGTCTCCGTGTGGGACCACCGACCCAGCGCCGATGAGCTCTTGAGCAGTCGACTCGCTCGCGGCTGGCAGCCGACACCGACCGAGACGCAGCAGGGGCCGCAGATCTTGGGACACGCCTGCAAGCTGCCGCTGCCGTCGCGCTAGGTGTGCGGTTAGCTCCCGCTGGGCAGCGGCGAGATCACCGGGGCGCCGGCCGCCGTGGTGTTGCGCAGCAGGAATTCGTGCAGCTCGCGATACCACTCCTGCGCCTGACTGATGGGTGAGTCGGCGCCGAGGATGGGATCGATGTGCGTGAGCTGAGGATAGGCCAGCACGCGGAAGGCTTCGGCGCGCGTGCGCGGCAGGCCGGCCTGCGGTCGGCCCGGTCCAATCGGCACCGCATCGACGAGCTGACGGAGCGCGTCGTAGGCGTGCTGATCGCCGCTGCCCTTGCCGGCCAGCCCCGCGGCTAGTGCCAGAATCGGCAGGTCCAGGCTGCGTCCGTGCGCCGCTCGCAGACCGAACATGCTGCGCGGCCAGTCGCTGCTCGCTAGCACCAGGCTGCCCGCTGCCGGGGCATCCAGCGCCAGCCGGGCCGGAAAATACCACTCTGCAAAGTCGAGCCCGGGGCCATGGAACCAGGCCTGCGCCAAGTCGGTGAGCGCGGTATGGCCGGTCGGCTGCGTCTTGTCGAAATCGACCCAGTCGTAGGTCGCGGCGGGGTCGGTCGGGTGCAAGAGATCAGCGCCGAGCAGACTGCGATACTTTTCGATGCGTCCGCCGGTACCGACGCCACAGCTGACCGCGGCAAACGACAGCGCGTTGTAGGCGCGGTCAAACGAGAAGCCGAGCGCCGCACGGTTGGTCAGCGCGGGCACCGCGTTGAGGCCCAGCAGCACGCGCAGGGCGCTGTCGCGATCGGGGTCGCTGACCACATCCATCGGTCGCCAGGCGGCGCGCAGGGCCGAGATGCCGGCGGTCACATAGATCTCGCTGCCGAGGAGCGGCAGGGTGTAGAAGCGGTCGCGGCTGCGAATCTTGCTCAGGCCGGGGCGGGGAAAGCTACCGCCGAGGCCGTCTTGGTACTGCGTAAGCGAGATCGGGGGCGTGGCGTTGCCCTCGGCTCCGGTGGTGCCATCGATGAGGACGAGGCCCGCGAGGTCTTCATAGCCGGGGCGACCGGTGAAGTCCCAGGCCGCGTATTCCTCGACGATGGAGGCACCCAGCGAGTGTCCGATCAAGACCACGTGCGACTTGCGCCCGGCGGTGGGCACCAGCCCCAGCACGGCCTGCAGATCCGAGATGGTCGTCGCGAGGCCCCACTCCGACATGAACGCGGTCTGTTCTTGCGAGAGCAGGCCAGGGAAGCGACGGCCTTCGACTTCATCGCCGGCAAAGTAGTAGCGGCTGGCAAGCTCGGGATCGCCGCGCACCTCGGCGACATCCAGGCCGTGATGATCTTCCAGGAAGTTCGAGCGGCGATCGATGGCCCAGACTTCGATCGCCGCGTCGGGGGCTGAGCGGCGAACCAGGGCGCGGGCCAGCGGCTCGAAGCTGCCGGCGCCTCCGAGGAAGCCGGGCATCAGCACGGCGATGGCGCGGGCCGGCCGCGGCGGCTCGCTGTCCAGGCGATAGCGCACGACTCGCACGAAGTTGTTTTCCGGCGGCGTCTCGGCGAAGG
>DAORCZ010000125.1:9822-12879 GCA_035345735.1 Pseudomonadota bacterium
AGGCGATAGCGCACGACTCGCACGAAGTTGTTTTCCGGCGGCGTCTCGGCGAAGGTGGTGGCGTTAGGATTGGGCGGGGGCGCGGGGGCCGCGACGCGCAGCACCTCGCGACGGATGGCCACCGGGGCCGAATCGACCAGCGTACTCGCCGGCGGGGGCACGTACGGCGGCGGGGGCGGCGGCGGCGGCTCAGACGTCGGCTCGCCACACGCGAGGAGGCCAGCCAGCACGGCCCAGGGCGTTCGCCGTTGGCTTAGCCAGCGGGCCGTCGATGCCGGGGGCTGCGGACGAACGATCGAGGAGGGCAACGAGGAGAGTCGGCCGCGCATGGGTGCACCATATCGCCGACGGCCGCTTCCCTCCCACCGAAAAAAGTGCGGAGCGATCGGGGCAGGGCTTGCCACCCTGCCGGGTTTCAGAGCAGGCCCAGGTCGGGGTGGATGGCGAAGGGCAACCCAGGAGGCAGCGGTGCGTTGCCGGGGCGCAGGATGAGGACCGCTTGCAGGCCGGCCTCGATGGCGGCCTGACACTCGGCGGGGATGTCGCTGCAAAACAGGATGCCCCCGGCGGGCTGACCCCAGGCCGCGGCGATGCGGCGATAGCTCGCGGGGTCGCGCTTGGGGCCGACCTCGGTGTCGTAGTAGCCAGCCAGCTGGCCGGTCAGGTCGCCGAAGGTGCTGTAGCGAAAGATCAGCTGCTGCGCCAAGCGACTGCCCGACGAGTAAATGGCGACGGAGCGGCCCTGGGCGATCCAGCGGCTGAGGGCAGCTGGAACATCGGCGAAGAGCTCGCTGCGCAGCGCGCCGCTTTCGTACCCGTGGCGCCAGATCAGGCCCTGCAGCGCCTTGAGGCCGGTGGCCTTGACATCCGCCGCCATCTGCCGGCGGACGATGGCCAGGACCGCTTCCAAATCCGAGGCGCAGGCGGCTTCGGCGGGCGAGCGGTCGGCGAGGATCTGACGACAGGCGGCGGCGACCTCGGGCTCGTCCCCGTGCGCCGCGAGAAAATCGCTGACCCGGGCCGCGGCATAGGGAAACAGCACGCGATGCACAAACGAGATGGGCGTGGTCGTGCCCTCGATATCGAGGAGGATCGCCTGGCAGGAGGGAGGGGCGGAGCTCATGGTCTGAGAGCGCGGGGTTCGCTAGCTGCGCCGCAGTGCGGCTTCGACGAAGTCCAGGCGATCGTTGCCCCAGAACAGCTCATCGCCGACGAAGATCGCCGGGGCGCCGAACACGCCACGCGAAAGCGCCTCATCGCCCAGGGCCCGCAGGCGATCTTTGACGGCTGGCGTATCGCAGGCGGCGAGCAGCGGATCGGGCTGAAGGCCCAGCGCCTCGCAGACCGCGCGCAGATCGGCGTCGTTGGTCAGGTCACGATCTTCGGTCCAGGCCGCGTCGAACAGCGCCTTGCTGAGGCCGGGGTGGCCGGTGTCGGCGCCAGCCGCCAGGCCAGCCGCGACGATGAGCCGCATGGCGCGCAGCGCGTTGATCGGGAAGTGGCTGTTGAAGCGAAACGGCACGCCGTAGTGCGCTGCCCAGCGTGTCAGGTCGGCCAGCATGTACGTCGCCTTCGGTGGACAGGCGGCGGGCATGACGTTGCCGGTGGCCTTGAAGATCGCGCCGAGCGCCATCGGCTTCCAGATCACCTGGGCATGATTGCGGGCCGCGAGCGGCTCTAGCTGCGTCGCCGCCAGGTAGCTGTAGGGCGACGACAGATCAAAGTAGAAGTCGATGCGCTTGTAGGGCTTGGCCGGTGGGGTCGTGGCGGGCTCGTTCATGACGGCGAATCTATCAGGAAGCGGACGGGGCGTCTTGCCTCGGTGCGCGCCGCGGGGCGGGCTGGCGATTGACAAGCCTGGCCGAGTTTCAGAGCCTCATAGGCATGACTGCAAGCCACTTCAAGCTGGTGCTGATTCGCCATGGGCAGAGCACCTGGAACCAAGAGAACCGCTTCACCGGCTGGACTGACGTCGGCCTGACCGACCTTGGGCGCGAGGAAGCGCGCTCGGCTGGGCGCTTGCTGCGCGAGGGCGGCTTCACGTTTGATGTCGCCTATACCTCGGTGCTGCGGCGAGCGGTGCACACGCTGAATCTGGTGCTCGACGAGCTTTCGCTCGACTGGCTGCCGGTGCACAAGGCCTGGCAGCTTAACGAGCGACACTACGGCGCGCTGCAGGGCCTCAACAAGACCGACATGGCCAAGCAGTATGGCGAGGCGCAGGTGAAGATCTGGCGACGCAGCTACGACACGCCGCCGCCAGCGCTGGAGCTTGGCGATGAGCGGCATCCGCGCTTCGATCGCCGCTACGCCGGACTTACGCCGGCTGAGCTGCCGGCGACCGAGGCTCTGAAGAACACCGTCGACCGCCTGGTGCCGTTCTGGCACAGCACGCTGGCGCCGGCGATTCGTTCCGGGCAGCGGGTGCTGGTGGTGGCGCACGGCAACAGCCTGCGCGCGCTCATCAAGTATCTCGATGGCGTGTCTGACCAAGACATCGTCGAGCTGAACATTCCGACGGGGATTCCGCTGCTCTATGAGCTAGATGGCGAGCTGAAGCCGCTTTCCAGTCGGTATCTGGGCGATCCGGAAGCGGCAGCGAAGGCGGCAGCGGCGGTGGCGGGGCAGGGTAAGGGGAACTAGCAGGCGGGTTTTTCGGCCTAGCGCTCGGCGCTAGCAGAGGCTAGAGACCGAGGCGGCTGCGCAGGGCAGCGTGCTCTTGCCACAGCGCGGCGGGGGTGCGCTCGCCGAACTGCTCTAGGAACTTGCGGTGGCGCTCGCTCTCTTCGACCCACTCGCCGCGTTCGACCTGCAGGAGCTGTTCGCCCGCTGCGCCATCGACAGACAGGCCGGAAAGATCGAGCGTGCCCGGCGCTGGCAGGTGGCCGATCGGCGACTCGACGACGGCATCGGCCTGGCCGCGCACGCGATCGACGATCCACTTGAGGACGCGGACGTTTTCGCCAAAGCCCGGCCACAGGTAGCGGCCTTCCTTGTCCATACGGAACCAGTTGACCTGGAAGATCTGCGGCAGCTTATCGGCCGAGGTCCGCTCCT
>DAORCZ010000126.1:0-12862 GCA_035345735.1 Pseudomonadota bacterium
AGCTTGAGCAGATACTCGGGACCATTCTCGCTCTGGAAGTAGCGGCTGATCAGCTCGCGGCCCAGGGCCTGCACGTCGGGCTTGATGCTGTCGCAGATGCCCACCAGGATCGCCGGCGTGTAGTCGCGTTCGGAAAATTCCTCGCGCAGCATGCGGAAGCCGAAGTCGCGGGTGTCGTCCCACTTGCTCTCGACGATGCGCACCGCAGCGCCGAGCGCTTCGGCATTTCCCCGGATGCGCGGCAGCGAGGCGCGGAAATATGCGTGGGCGGCCCCGCGCACCGCCTGCACCTCGCACTGCGCGAGGCTCACGATCTGCTCGATCGGCAGCTCAGCGGCCCAGGCTGGCTGCTCGGCAAGCAGCTGGCCGGCTAGATCCAGTGCGACGGTCGATTCGCTGCTAGCCAGCTCCAGCACCGATGACAGTGGCAAGGTCGCAAGTGCGGTGCGGAGATCTTCGCGGAGCAGGCGCAGGACGTGGGCGTGCACGCCTGCGTGCGGTTCGCCGCCGCACAGGACCGAGATCAGCTCGCCGAGCATGGCCCGCGCAAACGCCGGTTTCTGTGCCGCCAGACGGCGAATCAGCGGCCGCGCCGCTTCGCGCAGATCGGGAAGCGGATGGGTGCACAGCGTGCGCAGCATCTCTTGCTGCTCGCTCAGCCGATCATCCGAGACCTGCGACAGGAGCTGCATGCCCAAGCCACGTGTCGGCGCAAACGTCGACGACAGCAGCGCCTGCAGCACGGCATCTAGATCCTCGCGCGACATCACCGCGATGCCCTGCTCATGATGCAGCAGCAGACTGGCACCGATGCCCTGCACCTCGCCGAGTGGGTGGCGCAGAAGATCAAAGATCGAGCGCAGCGGCAGCGAGCGCAGCACGGAGATCGGCGCATGACCGATGCCGCGCAGCAGGATGGCGCCGATATCGCGAGCCTGCGATGGGGCATCCGCGCCGATGCCTAGCCCCAGTAGCGCCGTGATCAAGCGACTGGCCAGCGCCCGCGCCGCAGCGTCGGGCAGTGACGTGCCGCGGATCAGCTGCAGGGCCGCCTCGCGGGTGTCGGCGTGGGGACTTGTGGACAGCGCGAACAGGAAGTTGCCATCGACGGCGAAGAAGCCAGCCCCCTCGCGAATCCAGCGATGGGCCAGCGCTCGCCCGGACGCCGCGGCACAGCCCGCCACCGCCAGCACCAGCGTCAGATCAGGGGCCAGCGGCTGATAGCGCGTGGCAGCCACATCGCAGCCCAGCTGGGCCGTGACTTCGTACGGTCGCGATAGCAGGAGCAGCAGCGTGTCGTTATCGAGATCGGCGAGCACCGCCGGACAAGCACGCAGGGCGCGGGTCGCGAACTCGTGCACCGGCTGGCAGGCACTCTCGGCCAGAAGGTGCAGAAGGCCGGCGGGCTGTTCGGTCCACAGCGCGGGGAAAGACTCTTCACGGACGTTCGGCGGCGCATCACCGTCGCTGGGACGATAGCCAGGTTTGCAGCGGAAGGCCTTGGCGTTGCGCTGCGGCTTAAAGCGCGGGCTCTTGCCGTAGAGGATGTGATTAAAGGCCCAGTACGGCGCGAACGGTCCCCAGTGATTGCGCCCGACGCTACGCAGCTCGACGGCATCCTCATCGAGGAAGGGCAGCAGTACACCGACGGCCATCTTGATGTAGTCGCGATCGGCGAGCGCGCCTAGGCGCCGTAACCGTCGCCATACCCGCAGCTGCAGGTAGTTGCGCGTCGTCGCCAGGTAGGCGGTGCGCCCGCGCGAGCCATAGCTCCGCGTCGCCGGCTTCTCTTTGGCGAAGCGATAAGCGAGCAGGCCAAACAGCTCACCGTCTGAGCGCAGCTCGGCCGCTTTGAACAGGAAGCGCAGGCGCTGAAAGTGCAGGCCCGAAAGTGGCGCGCTCTGCACGAACTCCAAAAGCACGGTCCGCACGACGTCGGTGTCGATGAGGTACAGGGTCTCCAGCACCTCATAGCGCGTGGCGTCCGAGCCGGTTACGTACTTTTCGAGGGCAGCGAGCAGGGCCACGGTATTTCCACTCTGGGCAGGGCGGCGTAGCTCGACAGGTAGCTCATCGAGCAGATCGCGAGCCATCTCGGCGCGCATCGCATCATTCCCGAGCAGGCGCAGCGACTCGACGGCGAGGCGGCGCACCATGTCCGGGGTGCTCGCGGCGCGCCACAGACCGACCAGCGGCTCGACGGCGACCTCGTCCCCCAGGCGACCCAGGGCCCAGACGATGCAGTAGTCGCGCAGCGCCCCTCCGCCCAGCATCCGAATCAGCACCGGCGCGGCCCCGCGAACCCGCAGCTCACCGGCTCGCCAGATGGCGCGCTCGATCGGCCACTTGCCCCCGCGCGGTCCGGCTTGCAAGCGACGCAGAACGGCCGCTTCGCGAAACTCTGCGGGGGTGCGATTGGGGCGTCCGGCCGCCGCCGCTGGAGCCGCACGAGCCGGCCCGCGAGACGCGGCTCCCGTCGGGCTGGGCGCCACCCCAGGGGCGGGCAGATCACGATAGCCCTTGCGGCGCTTCGACTGCTCTAGCGCCGAAAAGGCGCGCTCAGCCTCGGCCAGACTCACCGGCGCGGCGGTGTGACTGCCCTCGCGCAGACGGCTGCCGCGGCGCCCAAAGCGGTAGTTGACGACGCAGCGTCCCGGCCCGATCTCGCACAGGTCGATCTCGTAGACCTTGTCCGAGCTGCCCTCTTGGAAAAATAGGCGAACCTGTTTGAGCAGTCGCACGTGCCCAGCCCCCCGGCTGCAGAGCGAAAAAACCTAGCCTTTCCAATATCACGCTCCCCCTATCGCGGGAAAGGCAGGTGTGTGCAGCGACGGGAACGGCGATGCGATGGGGCGCTTGCGGTGTGCGCCACCGCAGACCGGGGCGGGAAGGCCAAGGCTGACGTCGCCTGCGCAGAGGTGATATTGCTGTCTCCTCGTTTCCACTGGAGGACGCCGCGATGGCGATCGACCGACTCTGGGCTCCCTGGCGCATGGCGTACATCTTGAGCGCGACCGGCAGTGCACCGGCCGCAGCTTCGGGCGACGGCGCGCAGGAGTGCATCTTTTGCCGCTTCCCCGCCGAGGGCAAAGCCGCGCAGGAGCGACACCAGATCCTGTGCAGCACGCCGCAGGCCTTCGTGATCATGAACCGCTTCCCCTACAACAGCGGGCACGTCATGGTCGTGCCGCGTCGGCACACCGCCGATCTGATGGCGCTACCTGCCGACGAATATCAGGCCACCTGCGAGCTCTTGCGGCAGAGCGTGGCGCGGGTCAGTCGCGAGCTGTCGGCGCACGGCGTGAACCTGGGCATGAACCTGGGGCGCGTCGCTGGCGCAGGCATCGATCAGCATGCGCACTTTCACATCGTGCCGCGCTGGAACGGCGACACCAACTTCATGCCGGTAGTCGGCGATGTGAAGGTGCTCAGCGAGCACATGCTGGCGACCTACGAGAAGCTGCGCCCGGCGTTTGCCGATCTGCAGCGCGATGACGAGGCCGCGGCCGGCGGAGGCGATGACGAGACGGCCGCCGAAGGAGGAGGTTTCCGTGTCGGAAACGGATAATTCTCCATCGGTGCTGCGCGGCAGCCTGGGTGATGGGCGGGTCGCCACGCTGACCCTCAATCGTCCGGCGCGCAAAAATGCGCTGGGCCCGGCGGAGTGGGGGGCGCTGTCCGCAGAGCTGGCCCGCATCGCCGTCGATCGCAGCGTGCGCGTCGTCCTGCTGCGCGGGGCCGGCGGGGCGTTCTCGTCGGGGGGCGATCTGTCCAGCATGCCCGAGCGACTGGAGTGGCCGCTCGCCGTGCGCACCGAGCAGCTGGTGCGCGATGCGCAGGTGATTCGCCAGATCCTCGACCTCGATCGCCCGGTCGTCGCCGCCATCGAGGGTCCCTGCATGGGGGCGGGACTGGCGCTGGCCCTGGCCTGCGATCTGCGCATCGCAGCGAAAAACGCCAGCTTGGGGGCGGTGTTTCATCGCATCGGGCTGTCGGGCGACTTCGCGATCACCTGGCTGCTACCGCGCATCGTCGGTCCCAGTCGCGCCGCTGAGCTTTTGCTGTGTGCGGAGGTGCTGACCGGCGAAGCCGCCGCCGCGATCGGTCTGGTGCAGCGCGCCGTCGCGCCGGAGGATCTGACGACGCAGGTTGAAGCGCTGTGCCTGCGCCTGGCGGATGGACCGCCTCTGGCCATCGCCGCCAGTAAGCGCAGCCTGCAGCACGCGCTCGACGTCGATGTAAAGAGCCAGATCGAGTGGGAGGCCCACTGCCAGGCCGCGCTGGGCAAGTCCGCCGACGTGCGCGAGGGCATCGCCGCCTTCTTCGCCCGTCGCGCGCCGCGCTTTTCGGGTCAGTAGCTCCCGTCTGCCGCCCCCGTCTGTAGCCCTCGCCCAGCAGGCTGCAGAATTGCAGAAAAGTCGGCGGCCGCTGGCTATAGTGCGCGCATGCGCTCAACACTTCTTCCCAGGCTGCGCTGGTTCAGCGTCGTCGCCCTGCTGTCGGCAGCGGCGGTGGCCTGTTCGACGATGGTGCTCGGTAACGGCAACGGGGGTGGCGATGGTAGCGAGGCAGACGGTGGCAGCGGCCCCGGGCCGCGCGATCTGAGCTTCGATCCCGATGCCTTCTGGGCTCAGGATCCGCCTCCCATGTACTGCGGGCTCGACGGCGGCACCCTCCCAGCTCCGATGCCGCCCGGCGGCACGCCCGAGTGCCCCGACGACAAAAATCGCCAGGGCTGCGCCTGTCCCAAGCTCGGTGACACCGCTGCCTGCTGGCCTGGGCTGCGCAAGAACCGTGGCCTGGGCATCTGCCGCGATGGCGTCACCACCTGCGTTCGCAACGGCGAGATCGGCACCGTTTGGGGCCCGTGCGAGGGCTACATCCTGCCCATCCCCGGCACCACCACCGGCAAGGAAGCCTGCAACTGCTTCTCGGCGGGGCGCTGGGCCATCGACAACGTCGTGCCCTGCTTCTACACCGCCAGGGACGGCAAGCACATGGGATCCGCCTCGTCGGTGCTGACCGGTACGACGCCGACCTGCGAAGAAATGATGGACGGCAAGCTGATGGTGCCGTCGAAGCCGTGGTCGCCGAACAAGCTGACGGTCGACTGCGTCGGTCACTTCCGGCTTTGTTACACCATCAAGGCCGGCGACGTGAAAAACCCGCTGCCCACCGACTGCGTCGTGGCTTCGGTGTGCACCGAGGGCGACTACCCGGCCGCCAGCGCCGAGTCACCGCTGCCCGTTCTGCCCGCTTGGGCAACGACGACCCCAGCGCAGGTCGCCTGCTCTGAGCAGTTCAAAAAGAGCGGCGGCTACGGCGAGATGAGCGTCGACGGCAAGACCGTCACCTGCGAGCTGGTGCAGAAGCCGTTTAACCGCGTTGGCTACTGCCCGCTAGACTGCGATAAGCGCCCCATGGACCCCGACTGCAAGAGCTGCATGTCGGGCGGGAGCGGGAGTTTCTAAGGTCGATGCAGCCGATTTCCATCCACGTTGAGACACTCCGCGGCGGCCATCTCGAGTCGCTGAGCCGCGTGCGAGCCATTGTCCTGCCAGTCGGGGCCGGGCCCGATACGCCGCCGCTGTTCGAGAGCGGCGATGGCCAGGCACCGGCATTTTGGCGCTCGGCCGCGAAGTTCATCCAAGCACTGAGCCTGTTTCACAGCGGCGCCATGGAGCGCTTTGCCTTCAGCCGCGATGAGCTAGCGCTGGCCTGCGCGTCCCACAGCGGGGGCGATGCGCATGTCGCGGTGGCGGCTGGCATGTTGGCCAAGCTAGGGCTACCTACGGATGCGCTGCACTGTGGTCCGCACATCCCCTTGGGAAGTCCAGAAGCCAAGCTGCTGGCCGAGCGGGGCGAGGCTCCCACGCGGCTACACAACAACTGCTCGGGCAAGCACAGCGGCATGCTGGCCGTCTGCCTGGCGCGTGGCTGGCCCGTCGCTGACTACAATCGCCTGCACCACCCACTGCAGCAGGAAATCCTGCGCCACCTGTCGCAGGTCACCGAGGTTCCGCTTTCGCAGATCGATACCGCCGTCGATGGCTGTGGGGCGGTGGTCTTTCGCTCGCCGCTGCGCTCGCTGGCCCTGGGCTATCTGCGGCTGGTCCACGGTGCCCTGCCGGAACCGCACCGGGCGCCTGGTGAGCAGATTTTGTCTGCACTGCGCACTGCGCCGCGCATGGTGGCGGGCAGCGGTCGCCTGTGCACGAGCCTGGTCGAAGTCACGGCCGGACGGCTGGTGGGCAAGGTCGGAGCCGACGGTCTCTACGCGCTGGGGGCCCAGGGCCAGGGCAGCTTGGCGCTCAAGATCGAAGATGGCAACAGCCGTGTCACCGACGCTGTCGTCTTCGCACTGCTGGCGCACCTGGGCTGGCTCAGCGCCGCCGAGCTAGAGACGCTGCGGCCCTACTCGCAGCTTCCACTGTTCAATCACCAGCGTGAACAGGTTGGCGAGTCGCGGGTGCTCATCGGCTAGGCTCGCTCCTCGCTGACCAGCGCACGACAGCCGACGACGGCGCGCGCTGATATGATGGCCTTCGTGCCTGTCGCCCCCTCCCACGCTGTGTCCCCCCGACTGCGTCGCCTGCGTCTGTGGCTGGCCGGGCTCTGCAGCCTGCCGCTGCTGTCGGCGCAGGCCCAGCCGGTGCTGCATGAGCCGGTGCCGTCTCCGTCGCTGCGCTGCTTCCAGGGGGTGTGCAAGCGCGATGGCGAGCGGAGCGACACCCTGCCCGATGCGGTCCTGGGACCCGATGGCATGGTCGGCGCCCCGCGCAGTGGCACGACCCCGCTGCCCCACGAGCAAGTCCTGTCGTCGGCCAGCCAAGCCACGCCGAATACGCCAGCCCAGACCACGCCCCCGCCCGCCGGACAAGATCCCCCGCCGCTGCGTCGGCTGCAGGTCGCCCCCGACGAGTACACCGGTGTCGAACCAGCAGGTGAGCGCGCCTATCACGAAGTCTTCAACCCCGCCGTCTTCCCTTACAAGCGGATGACTGTCCTCGATAGCGTCGACGACGAGGGGCACCTGTTCGTCCAGCGGGAGTCGCCGCGCCAGCTTCCCGTCGAGGGCAACCGCCTCTCGGCCGGTCGCGATCCGTTCTACGCCTCGCTGGTCATCGACATCGAGCCGCGCCAGTGGATCCCCCTGCCGACTCCCGCCGCTGGCCTGCGCCTGCTGTCGTACGAGACCCAGCCGGCGAGTACGCTGCGCTTTCGCATCGACGCCGCCGAAAATGTCGCAGTGCAGGGCTTCCACGCCGGCCGTCACCGACTGGTCTATCTGGTCGATGCGCCGCAGCGCTACTTCGCCGGCCCGCTCATCCCGGCGCACGCTCCGCGACCGCATCTGAGTGATCTGCCCGATGTTCCAGAAGTGCCCGGCTCGATCCGTCGCGAGGCGGCGCGCGTGCTGGCCCACATCGGGGTGCGGCCGACGCCAGTCAGCGACTACTTCGACGTCCTTAACACCTTGGTCAGCTACTTTCGCGACTTCAGCATTGCCCCGCTGCCAGAAGGCAGCGATGGACGATCGCTGTATCTGCGCATCGCGCTCAGCCAGCGTGGGGTCTGCCGCCATCGCTCGTATGCCTTCGTGCTCACCGCCCTTTCGGCCGGCATCCCCACCCGCTACGTCGAGAACGAGCTTCACGTCTTCGTCGAGGTCTACATCCCAGCCGCCGCCGGCCAGCCGGGCTACTGGCGCCGCATCAACCTGGGGGGGGCGCCACTGCAGCAGCGGGTCCTCGGTGGCGAGTCGCGAACCGCGTACCAAGAAAAGGGCGGTGACCCGTTCGAGCGACCCGAGCGCTTCCGTCAGGGGCGGGCCCCTAGTGTCACCGGGCTCCCCCGTCGCAGTGAGCGCGCCGCCAGCGGCACGGGGGGGGGCGATGCCCTCCCCGCCCTCGATGGCCCCGAAGATCGCGCCAAGGCCCGTGGCAATGGCTCGAGCCCCGGCGGTCCTGAGAGTGCAGCGGCGGCCGGCGGCAACAGCAGCGGCGGAAATAGCGAGGCAGGCGGCCGGGGAGGCGCAAAAAGCGATGCCGCTACCGGGCGGCCGGGCGACGGCGCCAGCGGCTCGGGTCGGACCGGAACCGGGGGCGGAAGCGGGAGCGCCGGAGTGGTGGATTTCTCGCGTAGCGACGATGGCTCAGACGATGGCAGCGACGCGCCAGCGCCAATCCCGGCGGATGACCTGCAGGCCCCGGAAGACCGTCGGCTCGCTCCCAGTCTGAGCAGCACGCAGGTCAGCGTCTCGGTCGGTGCCGCCCGCCGGATGTACCGCGGCGCCGCGGTGCCGGTGCGCGGCCAGGTGCAAGTCAGCGGTCGCGGGCAGTTGGCCTCGGGGCTGGACGTCTATCTGTACCTGGCGACTCAGCCAACCGCGGTGTTGCTCGGCCGGACGGTGTCAGCTAGCGACGGCAGCTTCGCGCTGGAAGTCAGCATCCCAAGCAGCGCTCCGCTGGGCAGCTTTCAGCTTGTGGCACGCGTCCGCGGGGACGAAAAGCGACGGGGCAGTAGCTCGGGTCGCTACACCTCGCCGGGCGCCACTGCTGTGCCCTAACTTGCCGCCCGCGGTCGCTCTGTCAGCCTTGACGGCTCCTCAGCGGGGACCGGTCTGCTCCCCCCGGCTGGCCTAGCGCTGCCGACGTCATCAAGAATTTATTGAAATCCAGTAGTTCATAGAATTTGCGGAATTTGTAGTTTTCCCGGAATTCGTGGTACTATATCCAACGTGGCCGAGCTTCCGCTTGGCGGACTCGGCAGCCGCTGGAGGTAGCCATGCAGACCGGGTCCCGACGCTGTTTTGAGTGCGGTGCCATCTTCGAGCGCACCGAGCCGACACAGGCTCTGCCGATCTACTGCCGCCACGACGGTAGCCTGCTGGCCCCCGAGGTCATCGGCAAGCGCTGGCGCATCGAGGCCTTCTTGGGCCCACGGACCGGCGGCGGCATCTTCGTCGCCTATCACTTGGTCAGCGGCCAGCGGGCCGCGCTCTCACTGGTCTACGACCGTCCAGGGCGCGACTTCGACGAACGCATGCAGCGAGAAGTCGGCGCTCAGCGCCTGCTCGAACCGCACCCCAGCCTGTTTCAGCTGATCGAGCTGGGCTCGGACCGGGACGGACTGCGCTTCTTCGCCAGCCGCCTGGGAGCCGAGCAGCCGCTGAGCCTGGCGCTCCGCGAGTGGCGACGGCCCAGCGATGCTCGTCAAGCGTTCGCGGTCGGCACCTCCCTGCTCTACCCCCTCATCAAGCTGCTGCAGACGGCTCACAGCCAGGGGATCGCTCACGGCACGCTCGATACCACTCAGGTCTACGTCAATGTCAGCGACAGCGACGACGAGGATGGGCATGAGACAGTGCTCTCGGCGGCGCGGCTGTACGGTCTGCGACGCATCGGGCCAGGTCCGACGCTGACGCAGGCTATTGGGGCAGACCTCAGCGGGATCGGTCAGATCCTGTTTCAACTGGTCTTTGGCCAGCCGGCGCTGCTGCCCATCGGGGCTGAACAGCGTCAGGGGCTGCTCAAACTCCTAGGCGGTCAGGCTGGCCAGTTCATGCTTCGGGCCCTCGGCTGTCTGCCCGCTGGCGACGCCGCGGAGGAACGCTTTGCCAGCGCCGACGAGCTGGTACGCGAGCTGTTGGCAGTGCGGGCGGGTCTGTCGAGCGGCGATCACCAGCCTGTCGAGGCACAGGATGAACTGCTAGCTGACTCCGGCGAGGAGCGAACCATTCCGGGGATGACGCCATCGAAAGCCTCGCTCGACCGACTGCTGTCTCCACGAGCAGCAGCGCCGGAGTCGCGGACCAGCCTGGGCGGAGAGCGCGGGCCCCAGCCATTGCCAGCGCTGCCGAGCCCAGGCATACCCCGCCAGTCGTCGCTCAGCAACGAGCTACAGCGAGCGTCATTCGTCGATCTGCTGAGCCGCGAAAATCGCGTGGCCAAAACCGAGGTCGTCGCCAGATCGCGGCTGCGCGCGTCGCTTGACGGTGCCCCACCGACGCGACGCCAGCCCCCCCCCCGCCCCTCCAATCAGTCGCTGGAGGTCGAGATGGAAATCGCTGCTGCCGAGCCCATGGCGAGTGCCAGCGCCGAGCTACCGGCCCTGCACAGCGAACCCACTCGCGACCTGCGCACCCGACTCATGTCCGACATCCCTGGCGTCGCGGGGCGTGAGCGCAGCGACTCTGCAGATCCCGAGCAGCGCGTCTGGCTGCGCGGCCTGTTAGGCCGCTCGGGGGACCGCCTGTTCCGACGCTAGCGCGCGGTACATCGTCCTCCGACCGGCGCGCCTGAGCCCCACCCCCAAAAAAACGCGCCAGAGCCCCTGCCCCGATGGCAGGGATGCTCTGGCGCGGTGGGAACCCGGAACGAAATCGAGGCTTACTTGGAGTCTTCAGTGAACTCAGCGTCGATGACGCCGTCGTCCTTCTTCCCCGACGCGCCCTGAGCGCCACCCGCACTAGCGCCAGCGCCAGCCGTAGCATCGCCAGGCGCGCCGCCAGCCTGCTTGTACATCATCTCGCCGATCTTATAGAGCGACTTCTTCAACTTCTCCTCGGCGTCTTTGAGGGCCTGGGCCGACGAAGCGTCCTTGGCTTCCTTGTGCGTCTCTAGCACCTTCTTGGCCGCCTCGATCTCGCGCTCGACCTCGGCGCGCTCCGCCTCCGGGACCTTGTCGCGGTTGTCGGTCAGCAGCTTCTCAGCCTGGTAGATCGCGTTGTCCAGGTGGTTGCGCGCCTCGACGGCTTCACGACGGCTCTTGTCATCGGCCTCGTGCGACTCCGCGTCCTTGACCATCCGCTGGATTTCCGACTCGGTCAGGCCAGAGCTACCGGTAATCGCTATCTTCTGTTCCTTGCCGGTGCCTTTGTCCTTGGCGCTGACGTTGACGATGCCGTTGGCGTCGATGTCGAAGGTGACCTCGATCTGCGGCATGCCACGCGGGGCCGGCATGATGCCTTCCAGATGGAAGCGGCCGAGGATCTTGTTGTCGCGCGCCATCGGGCGCTCGCCCTGGGTCACAACCACTTCGACCGTCGTCTGACCATCGGCTGCCGTCGAGAACGTCTCGGACTTGCGCGTCGGAATGGTGGTGTTGCGCGGGATCATCGGCGTCATCACGCCGCCCAGCGTCTCGATGCCGAGGGTCAGCGGCGTCACATCGAGTAGCAGGATGTCCTTGACCTCGCCAGAGAGCACACCGGCCTGGACCGCGGCACCCAGTGCCACGACTTCGTCGGGGTTCACGCCTTTGTGCGGTTCCTTCTTGAAGAACTCGCGCACCAGCTTCTGCACCATCGGGATGCGCGTCGAACCACCGACCAGCACGACCTCGCCGATCTCTTGCACCGTCTTGCCAGCGTCGCTGAGCGCCTTGCGGCAGGGCTCCAGGCTGCGCTCGATCAGGTCGCCCATCATCTGCTCAAGCTTGCTGCGCGTCAGCTTGATCTGCAGGTGCTTGGGCCCAGTGGCATCGGCGGTGAGGAACGGCAGGTTGATCTCGGTCTCCATGACCGAGGACAGCTCGATCTTGGCCTTCTCCGCCGCTTCCTTCAGACGCTGTACGACCATCTTGTCGCGGCTGACGTCGATGCCGGTGTCCTTCTTGAACTCAGCCACCAGCCAGTCGATGATGCGCTGGTCGATGTCATCGCCACCGAGGTGCGTGTCGCCGTTCGTCGAGATGACCTCGACGACCTTCTCACCGACTTCGAGGATCGAGATGTCGAAAGTGCCACCGCCGAAGTCGTAGACCGCGATCAGGTGATCCTTGCCCTTGTCAAGGCCGTAGGCCAGAGCGGCTGCCGTCGGCTCGTTGACGATGCGCTTGACGTCAAGGCCTGCGATGCGGCCGGCATCCTTGGTCGCCTGACGCTGCGCGTCGTTGAAGTAGGCCGGGACGGTGATGACTGCCTCGGTCACCTTCTCGCCAAGGTACTCCTCAGCCGCTCGCTTGAGCTTGCCAAGGATGCGCGCCGAGATCTCGGGCGGTGAGTAGCGCTTGCCGCGTAGCTCAACACCGGCGTCGCCGTTGCTGGCCTTGACGATCTTGTAGGGCACACGGCGGGTCTCGTCGCCCGTTTCCTCGAAACGACGGCCCATGAAGCGCTTGATCGAATAGACCGTGTTCTCGGGGTTGGTAATGGCCTGGCGACGGGCAATCTGGCCAACCAGGACCTCGCCCTTGTCGTCGAAGGCGACCACCGACGGGGTCAGGCGTCCGCCTTCCTCGTTGGTGATGACCTTCGGCTCCTTGCCTTCCATGATGCATACGACAGAGTTCGTCGTACCCAGGTCAATGCCGATCATCTTTCCCATTGGCTCTCCTCCGAGCGGCTGCGCCCACTAGGTCGGCGTGTCGACCAGAGAGCATGCAAGAAACCGCGCTAGATTGCGTTGATGTTCAGGTTTTCAGCAACGCAAGCTAAGCACGCTTGCCCCGCCGTCAAGAGAGCGGCACAGCCCATGCTTACAACATTCCCGCGCAACCTCGTTGGCCGTCGGCTCGACTTCAGATATGTAGTTCTTGAGCAGGCCCATCCGTGATCGACGAGAACACCGCCCCTCCCGGAGAGGTTGAACAAATCGACCATCCCCCGCTTGCCCTCGACGATCCTCCGAGTGCAGCGGCGCCCTCGGCCGTGCGCCGAATCATCGAGGTCCTAGGCATCGACGGCTTTGTCGCCCTCGGTTTTTGGGTCCTCATCCTCGGGATGGTCGTCGCAGTGGGCGGGCAACTGCGCTTCAACCTACCGGTGATGTGGGAACCTCTGCTCGGCGCCGCACTCGGCATGCTGGTGTGCTTCCTATGCCGTCGCCCCTTCTGGCACGGGCTCGCCGAGTGGGGCCCC
>DAORCZ010000127.1:0-2560 GCA_035345735.1 Pseudomonadota bacterium
CCGGTGGCGCAGTCGCTGTCGGCCTTGCAGGCGCAGCCGATGACCCGCGCCCCGGCCCGCAGCGCGACACAGTCGGTGCAGACGCCGGCCATGGCGCCGTCCGGGACATCGCAGACCAGAAGCCGCGAGTCGTCATCGAAGCGGTTGCACTGACTGTTCAGCGTGCAGCCGCAGCCCAGATCACCGCCGCCATCTCCAGGCACACACAGGCCCTGAGCGCGGCTAAAGAGGTCGGGGGTTCCATCGGTGGCGCCACAGCCAGCCATGGCGAGCAAGAGGATCAGGGTCGTGGGGAGGGCTCGCGAGGTCTGCATGGTTTGCTCCTGTTCTTTTCCTCAGCGCAGCGACGAGGCACGGGCGGCTGCGATGGCCGCACGGCCGGGATCGCGGGGCGAGGCTGAGTCGGCACTTTAATACGTCCAAGGCGCTGGCAATAGCGCACAAGCGTGATATGACACAGCCGCCTATCGTCCCGCAGGCCACCTCTTCTAAGGAGCCTCGCCATGAGTCCGCGTTCTCCCAAGCTTGCTGCCTCGGCCTCCTCCCGTAGCTCTGCCGCCCGGCTGCCGGCCTGCGTCCTAGCTGGACTGGGCCTGGCCTGGAGCCCGTCCCCGGCACAGGCCGCCCCGTGCGCTGTGCCCGAGACGGGCCACTTAACCATCCAGAGCGCAATCAACGATGCACGATGCACCGAGATTGATCTGAAGGCACAGATCTATACCGAGCAGATCAACGTCAACCGGGCGGGCCGTCCGGTGACGCTGCGCGGCCTGGGGGCGGGGCGTACGGTCCTGGCCAGCCCGCTGCGCCGGAATCGTTCGACGGTCAGCACCACCTTCCTGCGCAACTACGTTTATGTCGTGCAGGTGGCGCCGGGCAGCACGCTCACGCTCGCTGATCTAACGGTGGATGGCGGAGGCAACGCGCGCTGCACCGAACCCTACTTCGGCCTGCGAGCCCACAACGCGACGCTCAACCTGGACGCTGTGGTCATTGAAAACGTGCGCGGCCGAGGCACCGACTTTGCCTGTGCCAATGTCTTTGCGCTCGGCGTTACCGCCGAAGGAACGGGGAGCGCCAGCCTCTCGCTCAGTCGCGCAACGGTGCGCAGCTTCCAGCAAGCCGGCATCCTGGCGCGCGGCAGCAACGCCAAGCTAAGCCTGGGCGACACACTGGTCCGCGGCGTCGGTGAGCAGAACCAGCAAGCCCAGACCGGAATCTGGGTGCGGGATGGCGCCACTGCGACACTCGATCGCGCCACCGTCCGCGACCTGCGCTTTACGGGCGACCCGTGCAAAGGGCTGGGCACTGGCGTGCGCTTCAGCGCTGCGGCCGCATCGATGACCACGGCCAGCGTCCTTTTGGGCTGCGACCGCGGCATCGAGCTATCCAAGAACTCGGCCGCCATTGACATCAAAGGCAACCGTTTTGTCGACAACTTCGCTGGAGTGTTCGCTAGCGAAGACAGCGCAGGGGCCAGCCGAATCGTGCAGAACGGCTTTGCCGGCACGCGGCGCAGCACTGCCACCAACGTCGCGATGTGCTTTGCCGACAGCGGAGATGCGATTGCCATCAAAGGAGAAAAAGACGCGCTCGTGCAGGGCAATAGCGCGGCCGATAGTGCTCGCTGCGCCATCGAACTTTTGGCCGGCACCAGCAACCTCGATGTGCAGGAGAACCAGTCGGTTCGCAGCGCGCGCGTCGACATCGAAGACGGCGGTAGCGGCAATCGTCTGGCGAAAAATCTCTGCCTCAGCAGCACGCCCGCTGGTCTGTGTGCAGGCACTCCTTAGTGAAGGGTCAGAGTCGGAGCAACGTGCAGGAGTCCTGTCCCCGACCGCCTCTCGACTGGCCGCAAGAATGAAGTCCCACAGCCTTCGCCCCGCCTGAAACGTAAGCCCCCTGCCAAATTGCAAAGCAGCTTACAAAAGCTGCTTGCATTTTGAGACAAGCATGCCCATTTAGTATCCCCTGCCCCGCCACAAGGTGATAATCTAAGCGCCCGGTTCATAGTGCCTTCGTCTCACGCTCGGATGCCTTGAGGGAGCCTAATCACAATGAGTAACGGTCGTCACTTTACGCCCCCGACCCCGGCCTTCCGCCCGGTTGATCCGTTCGCGCCGATGGTGCCCCGCTCGGCTGAGCGCGTGCCTTCGTGCGAGACCACGCAGCCTCTGCCTTCGCGGGTTCGGCCAGTTCGGGTGGACACCTCTGCACCGAGCGGGGGTGGTAGCAAAGCCGCCAGCCCGGCTCCGGCGACTCCGGCCTCCCCAAGCACCGCGGCAATCGCGGGGACTGCCGATGCCAGCGCGAAAAAGGGAGTGTCCAAGTCGACACCCCCTGCCCCACCGCCGGCTCCCGAGGCCCGTCCGCGGCGAGACACGCCGGCTCCAGCTGGCAAGCCGACCG
This sequence comes from Pseudomonadota bacterium, assembly GCA_035345735.1. Taxonomy (GTDB): domain Bacteria; phylum Myxococcota_A; class Polyangia; order Palsa-1104; family JAEUJZ01; genus JAEUJZ01. Next base: position 2,410 of record DAORCZ010000127.1, read on the forward strand.
AAAAAGTCGCCGCCCCAGTCGCGGTGGCAGCCCCGCCGGTCGCCGAGCCAGCCAAGGCCAAGAAGGCCGCCGAAGTCGCACCGCCCGCACCGCCCGCCAAGGCAACTAAAGTCGTGGCCGAGCCCGAGGTGAGTGCCAAGAGCAAGAAGCC
>DAORCZ010000127.1:2660-3960 GCA_035345735.1 Pseudomonadota bacterium
GTCGAGCCGGTGAAGGCCAAGGCCGCCCCCGAGCCGGTCGCCGCCAAGGGTGGCAAGAAGACCGCCGAGAAAGACAAGCCGGCCCGTCCCGAAAAGAGCAGCCCCGCCGCCAGCGACAAGGCCAAGGCGGCTCCGGCCGTGGTGCCGGGCAAGGCGGTCAAGAAGGCCGCTGCCAAGGGCAAGGTCACCAAGCTTGCCGCTCCCGCGATTGCCAAGAAGGCGACGGCGATCAGTAAGAAGGCGCTCCCCGCCCCAAAGTCCGCAGCGGGCGCCGGCGATAAAGGCAGCAAGGGCAAGCGTGCCCGCGGCGGCCTGACGCCCCCGCCCGGTATGCGCCTCGGCCCCGGTGAAGAGCTTCGCATCTGTGAGTGGGAGCGCTGCCAGAAGACCTTCGTGGTCAAGCCCGGTGGCCGCAACACCGTGCGCCGTTTCTGCTCTGGCACCTGCCGTGGTCGCGCCTCGGAAGCGCGCACCGGCAAGCGCTAGTCCGCCCGCTCGTTCGCCCCCTCGCCGCTCCCTGCCTCACCTCTCCTTTTTTTCCTCCCCTTTCCTTCGTATCGCGGTTGGCTACCGACGCTGACCGGGCCTCAAGCAGCGGCTCACCAGGCCGCCCCAGAGGTCCCGTGCCGCTCGGTGCTCGCAAGGCGGCGCCAAGGTACGCGTACGCCCCACATTTTGCTTTACCCCCCCGGGCGCTCCGTGCCAAAAGCGAGGCCATGACGTGCATGGCCAAGCTTCCGCTTCGTTTGTCGCTGCTCGGTCTTTCGCTGCTGGCGACGTCCCTGGTTCCGTCGAAGGCGCTGGCCCAAGCCAAGCCCGGCAACCCCGCGCAAGAAGCCGAACGCCTCGGCAAAGAGGGCGAGCGCCTGCTCTCGGCTCATGACGCGGCCGGCGCCATCGATCAGCTGGCCAGAGCCTATAGCTTGAGCGCCAACCCCCGCTTCCTGCTGCCGCTGGGGCTGGCGTACGCCGAGGCCGAGAGGCCGCTAGATGCCCTCGATGCGCTCGGCCGCTTCCTCAAGGATGCGCCGGCCGTGCCCGATGCCAAGCGCAAGGAAATCGGCACGCGCTTCGCGGTCATGCTGGATCAGGTCGCGGCCCTCGTCACCGTCGAAGCCTCACGCCAGAATGCGCCCGTTAAGGTCGATGGTCGCGCCGTTGGCATGACCCCGCTGCCGGCCCCGCTGCGCCTGATGCCCGGCAAGCACGAGGTCATCATGCAGCCGGCCGCCACCGACCCCTCAAGCGGCGCCAAGGTGCAGATCGAAGTCCGCCCCGGCGAGCGCAAGACCGTGAAGCT
>DAORCZ010000127.1:4060-10086 GCA_035345735.1 Pseudomonadota bacterium
GGCTGCGGCAGCGACAACGATGCCTGCAACGGCCGCAGCGAGACCTGCCTTTCGCTCACGCTGAGCGGTAGCGACGGCGTCGCCAAAGCGGATCAGGTCCAGGTGTACGTCGCACGCAAGGCCAAGACCCAGAACCCCGTCGAAGCGCTAAGCGAGCCGCGCGAGCTTCCCTTCAAAATTGCGGTGCTGTGGCCCGACGGCCCTGCGACGCTGCATGTGCGGACCTACTTTCAGGGTCAGCTGAACGGCCTATCGCCCGAGATCTCGCTCGATCTGCGCAACGGCGCGCACGAGAAGCGCAAGCTGACGGTGTACTCGCCGATCTTGGGCAGTCCGCTGCCCAATGTCCCCACCCCCGATATGGCCGTGCCGCGCGACATGGCGGTGCCGCCCGACATGACGGCCCCGGCGGACATGACGGCCCCGACGGACATGGACACCTCGGACATGCCAGCCCCCGATATGGGCAGCTAGCCCACCGTCGCCCGCTCTCCCCTCGCCCGCTCTCCCCTCGGCCGCTCTCCCCTCGCCCGCCATGCGGGCCGCACTCTCCCCAGCCGCCCCCACAACCTCAAGCTACCCAGGCGGCAGATCGCCGTAGGGCTTGTTTGGGTTCGCGCGCACGTAGTCCCAAGCCGCAGTCAGCGACTCGCGGAACTCGTAGCCCAGCTTGTCTTCGCCGGTCTCGGCAAACGAGGCCAAGTGTCGCACCAGCGCCTGCACTTGCGGGGCGCGCTCGACGCTGTTCCATAGCTGCTGGTGTCGCTTCAGGGTCGCTTCCACACCCAGGCCCGGGTTTTCGACCATCGACAGCGTAAAGCCCGCCAGCGCCAGATCGTCGATCAGCAGCCCCTCGATATCTAGGCGGCTCTTCTGCGTCATGATCAGCTGGCCGCCGCCGATCGTCTGCGAGCTGCGTCCGTGCGCCCGCCAATAGAACTCATACGGATGCCACCACGCGATATACGGCGTCTTCAGCGTCGAGCCCATCAGGTTGGCCACCCCCACCACCGGCCGCGCCGCCACCGCCTCTTTGTCGATCTGCACACCCGTGAGCTTCTGAAACTGCAGCCGCGCCGGGTCGCCAAAGATGTTCATCGGAATCGTGTACTGGCCCTGCGTGGCGTGCGGGATCAGGTGCAGCTTCAGCTCGTCGCGCTGATAGTCGAGGAAGTCTTCATAAGGCATGAGCCCCACGAACTGCACGCCGTTTGCGTCGCAGATCGGCTGGCCTTGGGCATCGACCACTGGCTTACTGCCCTGGTCATCGGGCGCCGCGACGGGACAGGAATCGATGACCCGCTCGTATAGCGCCAAGCGATACGGCGGCTTGTTCTGCAGCTCGCTCGCCGGCTTGTCACTCTGCGCCAGCAGATCGTCAAAGCTTTGGTTCGCGACCAGCAGAATCTCCACCTTGCGCGGCACCGGATCGTCCAGGTAGTCGCGGTACTTCTGCAGCAGGCGCAGCGGCGGATAGTGGAACAGCTGTACACAGCGCGGCTCAACGATCGGCAGGCCATGGCCAAAGAACGGCCGCCAGGCCAGCTCTTGCCGGTGATGAATCGCAAGCTCGGGATCCCAGGGTTTTTCGTCCTGGCGCACCCGCGGACCCCGCGCCTTGATGATCGGCACGACGGCAAGCGCAGCTTTCGCATTGCGCAGCATCTGCACATAGCGCGTCTCGAACGCGCGCACGTACTGAAGCAGCTGCTGGTACTCGGCGTCGCTAACGCCTGACTTGCTCAGCGACACCTTGCGATCCTGGCTGTACGACGTCACGGTGACGTCGATGCCCTCGCGCACCAGGGTCTGCCGCACGAAGTGCTCGATCTGCTCGTCCAGCGTGGTCTGCCCCGGCGCCCCCGGCTCGTACGAGTAGAGCTCCGCCAGCTCCGCAGCCGAGTACCCCAGATAGACGCTGTACTGAAAGTCCGCCATCGTGTGCCTCCACCTAAGCCAACGACGGAGTCCCCAAGCGCGCACGCCCATCGTGCACGGCCCAGCGGCACTCCGTCGAAAAGGTCTTGGCCATCATACTGCGACGCGCCGCCGCCCACGCTCCCGGCGGACCGCCCGCCTGCTAAGCTTTGACGATGCGTCTCCATCCGTTGTTGCGCGGGCTGTCGCTGGGGTTGCCGCTGCTGCTGTTTCTGGGGTGTGGTGGGACGGCGCCTGACCTGCCGCCACTGCCGGGAGACCCGCTGCGGGAGTGCATGATGACGACCTTGCCCAGGCTGACGGTCACTGGAAATCGCCTGCAGGCGCGCTGCGGCGATGGGCTCGTGGATGTGCGCCTCAAGGGCATCAATCGCTCCGGCTTGCAGCACAAAAACGGGCTGGCCTTGGCCGGCTTTGGCGCGGATCCGACCGTCGAGCTCAAGCGCTGGCGCGACGAGTGGCTGGTCTCGGTGATTCGCCTGCCGTTTGCGCAGAGCTACTACACGACCTACGCCGAAGCACCGCAGTATCGCGCCGGCATCGCGGCGATCATCAGCGCGGCGCGCAGCCTGGGCATGTACGTCATGCTGGAGCTTCACGGCTACGACGAAAACAACCTGGGCATCGCCCAGCCTGATCCCAGCAGCACGCCAGCCTTGTGGGCAGACCTCGCCAAGACCTACGGCGGCGAGTCGCACGTCCTTTTCGACATCTGGAACGAGCCGCACAGCGTGCCCTGGTCGACGTGGAAAGCGAACGCTGAAAAGATCATCGGCGCCATCCGCGGCGCCGGTGCGACCGAGACGCTGGTCGTCGTCGGGGGCCTCGACTGGGCCTATGACCTATCGCCGCTCGCTGATCCGCAGAACCGCCTGACCGGCCTGGGACCGATCATCTATGCGACGCATCCCTACCCGCTCAAGAAGACGCCGCCGACCACCGCCGCCGACTGGGATGAAAAGTTTGGCCGCGTGGCCGATCAGGTCCCGGTCCTCGTCGGAGAATTCGGAGCCGACGACACGCAGAGCGTTCCGGTGGGGCTGGGCAGCAAGGCGGCGGCCCGCGACTGGCTGACCGCGCTTCTGAACTATGTCGATGGGAAGCGTCTGTCGGCGCTCGCCTGGTCGGGCGGTGATCTGCCCCACCTGTGTCTGGGTCAGGATGGCGGTCCCGTGGTCCTGCCGCAGAACCCCCCCGACCCCGGACGCCCGACCGATCCGTTTGGGCAGGTCGTCCAAAGCTGGCTAAAAAAGCCGCTGTGATGGCCACCGGTCGGCCACGAATTTCTGAGACGCTCAGCGCCGCCCCCGTCGTACGGGGGAGACGATCTGGGCTGGCACTAGGTATGCATTAGCCCGCAGGTCAGCTGTAAAGAGGTGCTCCATGTTGCCGCGTCCTCCTTCTCCGATTCCGTCTACTCCGCAGCCGCAAAAGTCGTCTTCTACACCGCCGGTCGCGGCGGCCTTGGGCCGTCGAGCCGAGCGGCTGAGCGTCGCTGTGCTCTCGTTCTTGGCCATCGCCGTCGCGGGCTGCCCGGGCATGATGCCGGCCCCGCCGATTGAGCCGCTGACCCCGCCAGAGAGCGGACAGGGCTTTCAGCTCAAGACGCAGCCGATCAGCGTCGATGCCGGACAAGAAAACCAGGACTGCTATTTCTTCCGCGTGCCGGCCAGCACGGACGTTTTCGTCCATCGCGTGGTGCTGCGCCAGCGCACCGGCTCGCATCACTTGAACGTGTTTCGCGTCGGGACGCTCAAGGGCCTGCGCGGCGAGGACGGCGAGGTGGTCAAGGGCGGCAACGACCAGAAAAACCCCTGCTGGGTGAGCAGCAACTGGTCCGATTGGCCGCTGGTCATCAACAGCCAGTCGTCCGATCCCGGCCACGAGACCGTCGATTACACCCTGCCGACCGGCGTCGCCCACAAGTTTGCCGCCGGCGAGCTTCTGATGGTGCAGTCGCACTACGTCAACGCCACCACCCAGGTCACCCCCGACACCGGCGAGGCCTGGCTCAACTTCGAGTACATGCCGGCCACCGATGTGAAGTCCGAGCTAGGCACCTTCTTCGCGACCAACCAGAACCTGCGCATCTGCCCCGGCGAGACCAAGTTCTTCGAGAAGGTCTGCCGCTTTGGTCACCCCGCCACCGTCGTCGCCGCCAACGGCCACTTCCACAGCCGCGGCACCCGCTTTTCGATGTACGCCTGGGACGAGACCAACGGCAAAGGCGCGCAGTTTTACGACAACACCTCGTGGAACGACCCGGTGATGGCGCGCGATCTGACGGTGCCGATCGGCGACAAGGGCGGCGTGCTGTACCGCTGCGAGTTCACCGCTCCGCCCAACGTCTGCGGCAACCCCGCCGACGGCTGCTGCTTCAGCTTCGGCCCCACCGTCGAGATCAGCGAGCACTGCAACGCCTTCATCTACTTTTACCCGCGCCTCTCCGGCGACAACTTCTGCTTCTAAGCAGACCCCCAAGCTAAGTGGACAAGAGGGTTCGCAGGCGCGCGATGGGGGTGTCGAAGAGCTCGGGCTGCACGAAGTCAGGCGCGCTGTTCGAGACGATGCTCAGCAGATAGCGCTGACTGCCGACCTTGAAGATGCGGTGCAGCGTGACCTGGCCGGCTTCGTCGTGCAGCACAAAGGAGTGTGGGCTGGCGGCCCCATGTCGTGGCACGCGGTCGGCCAGGATCAGCAGCAAGGAAGACGTGCCCGCCAGCGTCTCTGCCGTCGAGCAGGTCTTGTTGCAAGCCATCGGCAGTCCGGCCTCATCGCTCAACACCACGGACGCAAAGCCGCCGCGCTCCGCCAAGCGCTCGACCAACTCGCGCAGACCGCTGCGGGAATCGGACAGCTGGGGAAGCTGCTGCAGCCCCTGACTCAGCCGATCTTTTTCCATCACCGGCCGCACCAGCGTCAGCATCGCGCGCACCGCTTCTTCGTTCTTCTGCTCCTGGGCGCGCAGCGGTTCGAGCAGCGCCTCCAGCGACTGTTGCAGCTGCTGTTGCTGACGCTGGGCCAGCTGGGTGGCCTGATCCCGCAGGCTGCCTTCGGCCTGCGCCTGCTCGGCCAGCTGACGACGCAGCGCCTCGCGAGCCTGCCGATCGCGCCGTACCCCGAACAGATACCCCGACGCAAACAGCGTCAGCGCCGCGGCCAGCGCAAAGGCCAGGGCCCAAAGGCTCATGGTTGCTCCTCCCCTGCCCCTCGGCAGTCGGCATAGCCCTCGACGTGCAGCAACACCAACCGACTTTCGCGCGCCGGTCGGGTCACGCTGCCGGGGGTGTAGTGACCAAAGGCCCGCGGCTTGAGCTGCCCCCGCGGGGCGCCAGCCCGCACCAGCTCGTCGGCCACGGCCTGCGCGCGGATCTGACTGATGGCAAAGCGATTGGCCACCGGCCCCAGCTGGTCGCTGTAGCCATCAATCAAGAGCTGGGCCCTGGGGTGTGCCTGCAGCCACGTCGCCAGCCGAGTCAGCGAGGCCCCAATCGCCGAGCGCGGTACCCCAACCCCAGCCCGAAAGCGCACCGGGAAGACCGGCGCGCAGTCTTCAGCGGGCGCCTCGCCCGGGATCGCAGGCAGAGCAGGCGCCGCCACGACGGGGGGCGGGTCCACCGCCTGATGAAGCGGCAAGCGGGGCGGCACGGGGCTCACTTCCGCGCCAGGTCCCGACGGGACGGCGGGGGTCAGTCCTACAGTCGGCGGACGCTCCGCAGCCTCGCCAGCGACCGGCCCAGAGCCGAGCGAGATCGATGCCGGATCGCGGCTAGGCGATGGCTGGGACGCGCCCCCTGACCAAGCCCGCAGCGCAGCCATCGCCAGCATTCCCCCCAAAAGCAGCAGGCCGGCAGCGACGGTTAGCGGAAGATCTTCCCCCGGTACCCGCCCGACCGCCGCGGGGGCTGGCATCCCCGCGCCGCTTGCTGCATCGGGAGTGCCCCGTCTCGTTTCGTGCTTGGCGACAGCCACGTGGCCTCCTGTTAGCTCGGCCGGCGATGCCCGAGCTCTTCCAGCCGCCGCAGGTTGGCCGTGATGCGCGGATCGCCGGGGCGCAGCGCGTCCGCCTGCAGAAAGGCCGCCTGCGC
>DAORCZ010000127.1:10186-12845 GCA_035345735.1 Pseudomonadota bacterium
GCCTGCAGCAGCAAGCTGTCCAGCGAGCCGCTGAGGTTGGCCGGTCCCGGCTCGTCGCGCAGCGTCCCGCACAGCACGACCGAGCCCGGCAGGTTAATCAGCCGGAAGAACGCCCGCTCGCCAGTGCCCAAGGGATCGCGCGCCGACCACGGTCGACCACGATGCACGATCAGCTCCCCAATTCCTTTGCCCGCGAGCAGCACGTCGATACGCACCGAGTGCCGACCCGCACACGCGATCTGCAGATAGTCCGCCGCCGCAAACGGTGGCGCGTTGCGAGCCGCCTGCAGCGTCGACAAACGCACGCGAGCCAGCTGACGCAGCTCTTCCAAGGACACCGGCTTTTCCAGCACATCGATCTGCAGCTGGCTGGCCAGACGCGCGCGGTACGACTTCAGGTACGCGGTCATGTAGATGATCGGCAAACAGAACCCGCGCTGCGATAGCTCGGTCAAAAGATCGATGCCCGATCGATCGGGCAGGTTCAGGTCCGAGATGATCAAATCTGGTCGCTGCACATCCAGGCTGCGCATCGCCTCGGCAAAGTTGCCAGCCTCGGTGACGCTGACCTCCGGCAAGCTCGCTAGGCTGCGCGCCACGGAGTGACGCAGGAGCTCTTCATCTTCCAACACCAAGATGTGCTGCATGGTGAATCCAGCCTCTAGCGCTTCTCTTCCCCACTGCGCGGCGGCACCTTGTACGCACCGGCCATCAGGTCGAGACCGCAGGACAGTCCCTCGCACCAGTCCAGGAAGCGAGACACCATCTCGCGCCCTTCGAAGTACGAGCCGTGCTGCGGGGCAATGATCTCGACATCCAGCTCGCGCACCATCGCCACCCAGCCCTTGAGCGCCACACTCGACGCCATGTAGCGGCGATGAAAGCCGGCCATGAAGCGAACGTGCGCATCAAAGTCGAGGACCTTGTACCCATCGGCCCCCAGCGACGCGCCAAGATCTCCCGAGTAGAGGATGCGCGACTGCGGATCGTAGACGTGGAAGTTGCCCGGCGAGTGCAGGAAGTGGGCCGGCAGGATCGCGATCTCGCTGCCGCCCAGATCCAGCCACATGCCGGGATCGGGAATGCCTTTGAGGCGCGTCTCCATCAGCTGATCGATCCCAAAGTGCGGCACGAAGCGCGTCCACAGCGTCGACAAAAGCGCGTCGGCTTCGGTGATCATCAGCCAGCCGTTGGTGGCCGCCACGATGTCGGGATCCTGGTGCGACAAAAAAAGGTAGCGAACATCCGCCCCCTCGGTCGCCTCGCCCAGCTCGGTGAGCAGCTTGTTGAACACCTTGTGCCCGCCCGGGTCGAGGATCATGCACACCTTGCCGTGGGCGATGACGTGATGGTTGGCCTGCACCGCCATCCCGCCGGTGCTGAGATCTTCCAGCAGGATGTTGCGATGGGCGCCGCGTTGATAAAGAACTGTGGCCGGCATGGGCTCTTCCTCCTCGGCGCTAAAGGACGCGCTCGATCTCGCTGATGGTCTGCGACATGTCGAGAAAGACCAGGCCCAGCTTGGCGTTCTCGGTGGTAAGGGCGATGAGCATCGTGCCTTTGGCCGCCGTCATCATGACGACGTAGCCGCGGTCGCCGCGAATCAGCACCTGCTTCAGCTGACCGCGCTGTAGCTCTTTGACGGCCTTCGATCCCAGGCTCATCAGCGTCGCGCAGATGCCGGCCACGCGCAGCTCTTGCACGTGCTGCGGCAGGGCGCTAGCGATGACCAAGCTGTCTTCCGAAATCAGCGCGCAGGCCTCTACGTCAGGGCTCTCGGTCTGCAGCGTACGCAGGATGCGGTTTAGTGAGTCCGCTCGGGACATGATGGTTAGCTCTCCTCTCTGTCGGGATGGCCGGGGCGTGCCTCCGCGGGTCGGTCTGGCGAGGGACCGGCGGGGGGCGACGGCGACGGCGACGGCGACGGCGACGGCGGCGGCGGTCGGCTCGTGGGGGACCGCTCAGCTCGTGGGTTGACCTTGACCGAAGCCACGACCCGGGTCCCCTTGCCGGGCTCCGATTCGATCTGCAGCGAGCCACCGGCCCCGTCTAAGACGCGGTGACACAGCGCCAAGCCGATGCCCGACCCCATGGCCTTGGTCGAAAAAAATAGCTCGGTGCAGCGCTGAAGCACCTCGGGGCTCATGCCGCAGCCGCTGTCCTCGACGGTTAGCTCGAAGACATCGCGGTTGCCGCGCAGCACCCCGCGTACCCGAATCTCGCCGCCGCTCTTGCAGGCATCGACGCTGTTGGTGACTAGGTTGTAAAGGATGGCGCGCACCACCGCCGGGTCGATGGGCAAAAGCGGCATGTCTTCCACGTAGCTGTGCAGCGGAATCCCGTGCGCCTGCGCCATCGCCCCCAGGATCGAAAGCGCCTCGCGCAGCGCGAGATCGACCGCGGCATGGCGCGTTGACCACAGCTCGCGATTGCCCAGATTGACGCTGTCGATGGTCAGGCGGATGCGGCGTAGCTGGCGCAGGATGGCGTGCAGACTGCCCTGCAGCGACTCGTCCCGGGAGTCCTCCAGCATGACCTCGATAGCCGCCGTGACCGCCGCCAGTGGATTCTTAATTTCATGAATCAGGGTGGGCAAAGCATCATTAATTGCCGCCATACGCAGCAAACGGTCCCGTTCCTGCTGCAGAGCAGTAATATG
>DAORCZ010000128.1:0-12835 GCA_035345735.1 Pseudomonadota bacterium
CGCGGTGCTGGCTACAGAGATGACCACAGCCCGTCACGACTCGCTGTGCAGCTCGCAGCGGGGAGCCCGCCCGTTCGGGACTTGGCGTGACGGCGGGCTTGGCTGGGAAGAAGGTTTTCTGAGCAACCTACACGCACTGCGAGTCGCATAAGCAGGCGGCTTGGCGTTCGCGTTCGTTGGGCAAGCGACAGGAACAGCGCGGGGTCGAATGGGCGCCGAACATCGGGCAGCACTGCCGGCGGCACAGCCGGGCACGAGCTCGCTCGCCGCACGCGTCGTGCCTTGTCCTCCTCGGCTTGCTGCGAGCCGGCGCTGCTGGCGCGCGTGATAATCGCGAGCGCATCGTGGCACTCGCGCAGGCGAATAGAGCGTCTGCTCAGACCGCAGACTGCAGCAGCAGAGTGCATCAGAACAGATGCTCGAAGCGAGCTGCAAGGGCATTGGCACGAGGGCTGCTCCGAGCGGAGGACTCTTTGATGGTTGCAGCGTTCGTCGTGGTTCCAAGCAGTACGGCAGCAGCGCGCATGCAGCGCAGTTGCACCGGGCATTCGCGTCACTCAATCCAATCTTCGTCGCTCAGATTCGCATCGTAGTAGGCACGGAGGTTGTCTTCATCCCAGGGGTCTGAGATCTCTTCTACGAAGGGCATGTCGTCCGGCGTGTATCCGATGCTGCGGTAGCCGCGCAGGCGCTTGTCGAACATGCGGGCGAGGACGGGGACCTTGCGATCGACGTAGTCGAAGATGCGGACTTCGGTCTTGTCGGGATGGAGTCGTTGCAGACGGCCTGCGTACTGGACCAGCGTGCCCTTCCAGGCGACGGGCATGGCCAGAAATAATCTATCCAGACGGGCGTCGTCAAAGCCCTCTCCGATGTACCGTCCGGTCGCCAAGATCAAGCGCTCCGCGCTGTCTGGCAGCGTGGACAGTGTGGCCAGTGCGGTGCGGCGCTCCTTCGCCGACATACCACCGTGCAGGATGACCAAGTGGTTCACGACGGAGCGCAGCCGCGATGCAAAGTAGTCCAGATGATCTCTGCGCTCCGTCAGCAAGATCGGAGATCGGCCGGCGCGGACGCTGCGCGTGACATCATCCACGATCTGACGGTTTCTCTGCTCATCGGCGACCAGCGCCGCATAGACATCTGTGATCGGCGTAGACCGATCGATACCAGCCGCCTCAAAGCTCGTTTCACGGCAGATGAGCCGGTGGCGAAATGGCTGCTGCGCGGCCTGGTTCTTGGACTTGACCGTGAAGCGAGTGGGGCCGCACTGCATATGGATGATCGGTTGATGGCCATCGCGGCGATATGGGGTCGCGGTCAGCGCGGTGATGTATCGAGCGGTCGATTGTGCCAGCACCTGCTCGAAGGAGACCGCAGGCAGATGGTGGCATTCGTCGATCACGACGTGGCCGTACTTGGCGACTAAATCGCTGACCGAACCCTGCCGCACGAGGCTCTGGATCATGGCGACGTCCACACGCCCGGTGGGCTTTCGCTTTCCTCCGCCGATCTGACCGATCTCTTTGGGCGCGATGCCCAGGAACAACGAGAGCTGCGCAACCCACTGCTCCAGCAGCGGCTTGCGATGAACCAGGATCAGCGTATTGCGTCCCCGCTTCGCAATGACGAACGCGCCCACCACCGTCTTTCCAGTTCCCGGCGGAGCCACGAAGATTCCCATGTCATCTGCGAGGAGTGCGGCTGCGGCCTGTTCCTGTGTCGGCGAGAGCTGGCCGTGGAACTGAAGCGCCACTTCATCCCCTTCGCTGCGCTGATCTTCCAGACTGGGTCGAATGCCGTGCTCGCCAAGCAAAGTCACAAGCAGGTCGCGACAGCCCCGTGGGATAGCGACGAACTGTGGCAGATCCTCGGCACAGGTGATCACGCGCGGCGTCCCCGCCGTCGACATGCGCATACTCTGCTTCTTGTAGAACTCTGGGTTCTGAAAGGCAGCCAGTCGCTTGATCTGATTGAGTAGCGGGGATGGGAGTCCCGCCTTGTCGACGTACAACCGCTGGGACAGAACGCAACGTACTGTTTCGGGCAGGGGCCCAGATATTTCCGCTTTGCTTCGGTGTCCTGATGGCAGGCGCGTCCAGGGCGCGTCGTCGTCCTCATCGACCGGCGCCATCCTGACCCCAATCACGCGGTCACGCTGGCTGGCCTCTGTTGCAATCTGTTCAACCAGCGTCGGCGACAGTCTGTGTTCTCGCAGAACGCTGCTCAGGTAGCCCCACTGGTCCGCGTACGGAATCAGCGCGTCATCCAGAAAGACGGTGTTGCCATGCTGCCGGGGTCCGTGCTGAAGCGGCAGTGCGATCAGGTTGCCGAAGCCTCCGCGCGGCATGCTGTCTTGGTTGGGGAAAAATCGGTCGTACGACTCCATGCTGAGCTGGTGGCGGCGCGCCATCGTCTGCGTGATGAAGTAGCAGCCCATCTTCCGTGCGGTGCTCGCAGGCATCGGCTCCTCAAAAAAGAACCAGACGTGCGCACCGTTTCCAGACCGCGAGCGCTCAACCGCTGGCCGGATTCCCGCTTGGTGACAGGTCTCCACGAAGGCGCCGACATCTTCCACCCAGGTTGTCTTGTCGAAGTCAGCGGCGAGAAACCAGCAGGTGTCGTCCCGAAGCAGCGGATAGACACCGACAACATGCTGGCCGCGCAGGTGATGATCGATCACTTGATCCGTCACGCACAGAAACGCTTGGTTCCGACATTCCCCACACTTCACCTTGGGCTTTTCGCAGAGTCTAGGTGCCCACTCATTTTTGCAGACAGGTGAGTATCCTTTTCGCTCTTTGGGACCTTTCCGGTTGATCCACAAGCGCGGAAAGACATCCTCGCGACCCCGGAACAGACTGCGAAACAGCGTTACTTTTTGCGATGGGGATAGCTGTACCGAATCCTCACGAATGACGGGCAGGAACACCGCGTGCGGCGGCGCTGGCGAATGCGCGGCATCAGGCATCGTCGTGCTGCGGAGCAGCTGGAGTCGCGAGCGAACTTCAGCAATCTCGCGCTCCAAGCTGGCCAGCCGCAGCTCTTCGCGGGCGATGATCTCTGACACAGGCTCGTCGCGGAGCCCTATGGATGAACCTGGCTCGGTGCGCATCTCTGGAACTCAATAGCAAGGCAAGCGAGCTGAACAAGGGTGCATGGCAGCGCCTGCTCAGCGGCGAGAGTTAGCGCAAAGAGGAGTCGCAGCGCCAGAGACAATTTCGGCCAAAACGGCGCTGGGGCGGAACAGATGCGGCTACTGCTCGCGATGTTCGTCGTTCTCTCGTCCCTGATAGATGCGTCCGGTGCCCTGGCGTGCTCTGGCTGGACTCGCTCTTCCCGGCAGCGGCCTTCGATAGCTCCTCCGCATTGGACCGTGCGCCCACTTCAGCCAGCACTTCGGCTTCACTAAGCAGAAGTGCAGACTGCTGATGTCGATCGCGTCGTGCCCAGCGGTCTCTAGCGTCACCCTGGTTCACCGATGCTCGTTAGGGCGCAATGAGCTGCCGTCCGACGCTCTTTCTATGATCGGCATCATCATTGAGCGTAGGCATGGGGTTCAGCGCAGCGCTGGGATTTGCGCCATGTGCCTCCGGCTCGCGAAGCCCGGTGGCCTGCCAATAGCCATTTCGCAGCGTCAAACATGGGGGGATCGGCAGGTGACTGCCCATCATCACGAGCCCTCGCAGGCTGTCGAGAGGACGAATCGCCACGTTTCCCTGACCAAAGACTGCTGTGAGCAAACACCAACGCCCTGGCCGCACAATTACCGTTTAAGGCCTATCCTTCTGCGTCATCTGCTGGTCAATGCGCAGATCGAGTTCCTACCGCAGCAACTGCCTACGCCGCCGTACGATCTTCGTTCCCTGCAATGGCCATGTCCAACTTGATGGCCAGCGCGACGTGGCCATTGACGATGGATGGAATGGCACCGGCAATCTCCCCCACAGAGACAGGGCGTCTGTCGATCATGCGCCCCGGATCATCGTCGTCGTAGGTCATCAGGTAGTGCTGCCCGTCTTGCAACATCCACGACCTGGGCATCGGCCAGTTCGCGCGGCTCCAGAATGGATGGTGGCCAATGACATGCCACTCGCCTTTCCGCAACCCCAAGTTACCCGTGTGGCCGATGAGGATCGCATCTGCTGCGGTCAGACCCTGGGTGTCGTCCATCGTGGGAGGGTTCTCGTGACGAGGCCCAAAGAAGTAGCCAAGAAAGGAAGGCGCGCGATAGCGCGCGATCAGCCCCAGCGCCCAGCCGCCGCGCCGTACCAGCGGCAGAGCGATCCAGTCTCCCTCTTTGCAGTTTGCGCGTCGGGAAATCATCTCAGTCGGAGCCCTTTTGAGTTGGCGAGCGCGGCTCGCTTTGCATCTTTCGGCCCGCATCAAGATACTCCTCGCGCCGGGGGTTATTGGGATCAATCGGACGGATCTTGTTCAGCGGAGGCTGATGCTCATCGTGCAGCAGCTGCTCATGCCCGCGCTTGGCTGCGTAGTCATCGGTATACGAGTGTTCGTGGTACTCAAGGCCTTCCGTTTCTGGGTGGCGCAGGTGCTCGGCTTTTCGTCGCTGGTGATCCTTGGTGCGCCCGGTCCTCACGATCTGACCCGTCTCTGGATCTTTAAGCAGGTAGGTCCCGCCCTTGGGCAGTACCGGTGCCGTATGCTCAGCTTCTTCGAGAACCCGCGCGGCCTTCCTGCCTTTGACTGCTGCCCGCTCAGCCTTGCGCAGCTCATCGGCCACCTCCAGCACGGCTTCGCCGCTACGGACCACCCCGCCGACCACTGCGCCGGTCGCCATGTTCACCGGAACGTCGACCAGTCCGCCGCCGCCCGCTTCCGCCAAGTCATCGAGCTTCTTTTCGGGTGGCTTGTTCCACCAGTGCTGCGCGGCGCGTAGTGCGCCGTCTGCGGTATCAACGGTGGCATGCCATGCACCTCGGGCGGCATCCTTGGCTTTCGCCGGGTCGCGCAGCGTCTCGACGGCACTCTTGGCAGCGCTGGCGGCGCGCTCGCCGGCCCTGATGGCCGTGGTGCTCAGCTCGGCGGGGTCGCTCAGCTTGGCGACACCCTGCTTGGCTGCATCGGCATACTGCTCAGCCTTCTTCGTCAGGCCGATGGCTCCGTGATAGCCGGCGCGCTGGCCCGTGCTCATCGGACGGTTGTGGTCGGGATCGATTGCGACCGGACAGTCGCGCTTGCTCTTGCCGCTCTCCTTGGTGCAGACGCGGCCCGTCGAGGGATCGCGGTAGACGTGCTGGCCGACGGGGATCTCTTGTCGTTCGGTGCGGACGATCTTTCCCGTCCGATGGTCCTTGACCTCGCGGTCGATGACGCAGTGCTTACCGTCGGTGCTCCGATGCCCGACGGGCGCTACCTGCTGGTTGCCTTCGGTCAGGATGCACTGGTCGTCGAGCTGACCTCGTACCATGCCGAGCGCCCCCTGACTGCGCGCGAGATGCGCCAGCGTGGCCGGATCGACAACACCCTGGCCCGGGGCTTTGGCGTTCGGCGGTGGCACAATCGGCTGACCGGGCCCAACGCTGCCGGGCGGCAGTCCTAGTGATCCCGCCAGTCCGGCGGCAGGGGGCTGCGAAGGAGTGCCCGCCGCGCTGGCCGCCACGCAGTTTGTCCCTTCGGCATCCATGCACACACGCCGGTTCTGCGCGTCCGGATACAGCTTGTCGCCGACACGGTAGAGCTTGCCTTGAAACTCGCAGTGCTCGCCGTCATTGGTTAGCGTACCTAGCGTCGCGATGGGCTGGCCGTCGCGTCCGTACAGCACGCACGTCTCGCGCACAGGCTCCGGCAGCTTGCGGATTTGCTCGACGATCCACGCCCCCGCCTCGCGCAAGATGTCCGCGGCCAAGCTCTGCGGATACGGGTAGCCCTTGCCGATGGAGAAGTCCAGCGGCCCGCGCAGCGTCAGCATGAACGGCGCGGTGTCCCCGAACCCGACGCTGACCGCCATCGCAAAGTCGATCTGCTTCTTCGGACGCGCGACAATGCCCAGCGACAACACGCCACCTACCGAAATCGGGTTGGCTGGATCGCGAGCGCCCGGTAATACGCTGCTAGACTGGACATAGGTCAGGCGCGGCATGCCACGCACCGCTCCCTCGGCGAACGCCTTCACTTCGGGGAGGAACGGCAGGTGGAAACCGACTCGCGCCCCCAGCTCTGCTGTGCCAAAGCGGCCCTGCCAGTCGAACAGTGCGCCGACTTGCAAACCCAGCTCTGCGATTCCGAGGGGCTTGTTCAGAGACAGCCGCAGCGCGGCCAAGTCGGTTAACAAGCCGAGCTGGTTCGGTCCATCGAAGCGCCACAGTCGTGCCTCTTGATCGAAGCTCGCGACGACAGAAAAATGCTGATGCGGGTCGCTGCGCCACGGCCACAGCAGCCCCTTCACCGCGAAGCGCAGCGGCCCCTGATGCCAGCGGACTTCCTCACCGCCGCTGACCGGCTGTTTCCAGACGGCGGTATGCGAAAAGATGCTGCCCTCCAGCCGTTCGAGGAGCGCGAAGGAAAAACCGTAGGGTGCAACGAATGCGAAGCCCCGCCGATCGGTGCTCGTCGAGAGCATCGCATCGGCCCGCGCGTTGAACGCGAACTCATCGATGCGTGTGCAGGTTAGCGGCCCGCTGTCACAGAGGCCGCCAAAGCCGGGGAGCCAGAAACGGTGCGGCAGCGTTGGGGACTCGTCGGCGGAAGCGTTGGGGGCGGACAGCGAGAGTAGCGCTGCCAGCAGGAAAAGCCAGGAGCGCTTGGGCCAACCGGTATGCGGCGTAGGCGCGCGAATGTTGGGCTGTGTACCACGGTGTTCGCATGCCCGGCAAGTACGCGGCAGACGGTGCCGTGCAGCGCTCTGACGCTCGCTACTTTCCCAGCCCATCTACGTTGTGGTACTGCCCCAAGCAGAGCAATGGCTCCGCGCTTCCAACGCATCTTGGTCGCAGGGGGAGACGGCTTCATCGGCCGTCACCTATGCCATCGGTTGGAGGGGCGAGGCATCGAGGTACTGGTCGTCGATGACCACAGCACGAGCTGCGCACTGCCGCCGAAAATGCGGCAGACCATCGAGCAGGATGTTTCCACGCTGTCCCTGGCCGGGCTGCCGCGATTCGATGCCGTGGTTCATCTGGCATCGCCCGCTGCACCGCATCTCTTCTGCAAAGACCCGCTGGCCGTCATTCGTCCGAACACACTCGGTACCTCCCGACTGCTCGAGCTGGCACAGCGGGATGGGTGCAGAATGCTCTACGCCTCGACGAGCGAAGTCTACGGCCACGCCGAACCCGGCACGGCGCTCCGCGAGGATCAGCTCGTCACCCATCCGCTCTTGTCCGGGCGCAGCGTCTACGGGGCGGCCAAGCGACTTGGGGAGGAACTGGTGCATGCCGCGCGCAGTGCCGGCGTCGATGCAGCCAGCGTCCGGCTGTTCAACGTCTATGGCCCAGGCATGGACCCGACGATGGGTTCCTATGCGCGAGTCATCCCGAACTTCCTGCGTGCTGCTATTCAGGGACGCCCGCTGCCTATCGAGGGCAACGGCGAGCAAGTGC
Source organism: Pseudomonadota bacterium (assembly GCA_035345735.1). Classification (GTDB taxonomy): domain Bacteria; phylum Myxococcota_A; class Polyangia; order Palsa-1104; family JAEUJZ01; genus JAEUJZ01. The sequence goes on from DAORCZ010000128.1 coordinate 7,563, forward strand.
GCTCGTTTACCTGGATCGATGACATCGTGGAGGGGGTCGTCCGCCTGCTCCTTTCCGATGGTGTGCTGCCATCCGCAGTAAACCTGGGTCGCGATGAGCCGATCGCGATTAGGGACTTGGCTGCTCTTGTCGAACGCTTGCTCGGGGTCCAGATAGGACGGGAGCCGCGTGCTCGCTCTTCGGACGATACCAACTGGCGACGCCCAGATCTGCAGCTCCTCGCCGCGACGTTGCACTGGACGCCTACCGTTTCACTCAGCGAAGGTCTGTCGCGACTGATTGCAGCAGAGCGCGCGGCATCGCCCCAAGGGAGTACGGCATGTCTTTGATGGATGTTCGTCGCAGTCACATTGAAGGACCGCCGGGACTCGATCCGCCACCAGCCTCGCTGTCGGCGATCTGGCAGGACCTCACCTGGCATCACCGCATTTACCGGATGGAAGGATTGCCGCTCGCCACGCGTTTGGCCTTCCTGGGGCTGCGCGTTGTGCAGCGAATTGCCTACAACACCGGTTGGCATCGCGGAGGGCGGCGCTGATGCACCGGGCTCTACCACTCATCAATCAGACGCACGGGGCCAACCTGCTGGAGATCGTGCAGCGCAACGGACATGTCCTGCCAAGCGATCGGCGCGATGCCTGGATGAGCGAAATGACGCGCCCGGTCCGCTCTGCGGAGCGAGTGCCATGGCCGGAGCGGATCATCCTTGAGCTTGCGAATACCTGCAACCTTGACTGTCCCATGTGTCGCGTCGGTGAGTTCGGAGTCGCCTCCGAGCGGTTCATGTCGCGAGACTTGTTCGAGCAAGTTGCGGACGAGCTGTTTCCACATGCACGCGAGGTACGGCTCAACGGACTCGGCGAGGCGACGCTGGTTCCGTGGTTTCACGATTGTCTGGAGCGAGTCTCCCGCGCAGGCATGCACGGCGAAATCATCACGAACCTAACTTGTGATGACGAGACGATCTCGCGCCTTATCGCTGCGCGTTTTGTCGTACTGGTGTCCTGGGATGCCGCGACTCCATCACTGTTTGAGAAACTGCGCCGCCCAGCGCGCTTTGAAAGCCAGCTCGCGAAGCTCCGCATGCTGTTCGCAGTTGCAGACTCAGCGAAGCTGCGGGACCACTTGCACCTCCTGTTCACCCTTCAGCGTGGAAACATCGACGAGCTATCCGGGATGGTCCAGCTTGCTGCGGATGTCGGCATTCCCAACGTGCTGGTTAACGTCGTGAAGCTGCAAGACGAAAGCTGGATTGCGGCGGTTGCTGCTCGGATCGAATCGGCACTTGACGATGCACGCGCTGAAGCAGGCAGAACAGGGGTCCATCTGACGCTGCCCGATCACATTGGTCCTCTGCGGCTGCATGGCGGCGGCGTGCTGCCCTCGTCCGCCGCCGGCTGTGACCGGCCCCTGCGCGAAGTGGTGATTCGCTGGAACGGTGAGGTCACGGTCTGCAACATGTTTAACCCCTACACTTACGGCCACCTGGGGAGACATGGCTTCGAGCGCTGCTGGAACGGCTCGATCGCGCAGGCGTTTCGCAGGTTGGTGAACACGCGCAAGAAGCATCCCTATTGCGAAGGCTGTCACTACGTCCACGGCGTCTATGAACAGACGAGGACGATCTGATGAACGGTCTTGATGTTCTGATCCTTCGTGGAGCACCAGGAGTAGGCAAGAGCACATTGGGGCGTGGACTGCGCCGGCAGCTCGATCACGGCAGCGTCATCGAAGTCGATGACATTCGCGGCATGCTGGCGCGTGTGGACTGGACCAGTCGTGTACATCACGATATTGCGCTCTCGGTCGCCCTAGATGCGCTGCTCTCGTTCGTTCGCGCCGATGTTCGCCCGGTCGTCCTGATTGACACCTTCAGCCGCAGCCGACTGCAAGGGGTCCAGTCGCGACTCCGCGCAGCCGAGCTGCGCCACCATACGCTGTCGCTGTGGCTTCAGCCGGAGCTGCTTGCTGCGAGGCTGCGAGAACGAAAGAGCGGCTTCTGTGATTGGGAACCGAGTCGCGTGCTGAACGACGAAGCACGGACCAATCGTTACCCGAACGAGGAGCTCATCGACACCACGCCGATGGCGCCGGAGGACGTGCTCGCCATCGCGCAGGCACGTCTTTTCCAGCATGCAGAGGCCCGCGCGTCATGACCGCATCCGCAGGCTGGACGCCACCATCGGCCCTGCGGTCCGCGCCGCACTATCTGTTTATCGAGACGACCACGGCCTGCAATCTTCGCTGTCGGCAGTGCCACATGTGGATGTCTGAAGAGCCGCCCGGTACGCTCTCCACCGAAGAAAAGGTCGCGCTGGTTGATCAGTTTGGAAGCTGGGCCGGACGTGGTGTCGTGGTGATAACGGGCGGCGAGCCCTTCCTCAAGACCGCCGAAGTCATGGCGATTTCGCGGCGTGCCAGATCCTATGCCCTGTCGGTCGCGGTCAATACCAACGGCACCTGCATCCCCGAGTCTTGGTATGATGAGCTGCTGACTTCCGGTCCGCACTATCTGGTGCTGTCGATCGATGCGCCGGATGCCGCCACGCACGACTGGATTCGCGGGCGTGTAGGCACCCACGACATGGTGCTCCAGACGGTGCGGGGCCTTCTTGCGGCACGACAGGCACGCCATGCGGCATCCGATGTTCGCATACTGGTGAACGGGATTCTCTGCGCGGAGACCCTTCCGAAATCGCTGGCTCTAGTTGAGTTTGTACGGGCGCTGGGAGCGGACGGCGTGATGTTCCAGGCACTCGGGCGGACGTTCATGAATCGGGCACAGGGGGATCCCTTCTTTGACCAGCATCGCCCCCGCGACATGGCGGTGGTTGATCAAGTTCTTGATGCGCTGATCGAACTCCGCAAGGTCGACCGATTCCTCAATACCGAGGCTCGCGATCTGGAGTGGATGAAGCTCTACTTCCGCGACCCCGATTTCATCTCGGAACCGGTCTGCGGCTCTGCGCATCGCAACATGATGGTCAACATGTTTGGCGAGCAGCAACTTTGCTTCGCGATGAAGGGCCTGCTCGATGGCAAGCACCTGGGCTCGGTTCGCAGTGTCGCGCTACGCCAAGCCTGGGAGAGCCCGGAAGCAGCGCAGGCCCGAACGGTGATGGATGCATGTCGCAAGAACTGCGGAATGCTGCACTGCCACCGCCGCGAGGGACCGCTGTGACCGCCCGCCGACCGCTGCCTTTGCAGGTAAGCGTAGTCATGCCGTGTCATCAGCGCCTTCGTTCGCTGGAACGCGCGGTGCGCTCTGTGCTTGCCTCGGCGGACTCAGTACCCGGCGAGGTCGAGATCATTCTGGTGGATGACTGCTCACCAGTTCCAATCGAAGCTGCGCTGCGTACGGTCTTGAATGACGCGCGTGTCAGCGTGCTTCGTCACGTCCAGAATCGCGGTCCAGCCGCTGCGCGCAACACGGGGATTGCTCGCGCCAAGTTCGACCTCGTGCTCTTCACCGACGATGATGTGGTCGTAGACCCTGCCTGGATCGAACGTTTGGCCCGCTATCTTCGCGATGCGCCACCGCGAGTCGCCGGAGTGGGTGGCCGCGTCCGGGCCATGGGCACCGATGTCTACAGCCGCTACTTCGAGTATCACCACATCCTCGATCCCTTCCGCATGGATGACGGGCGAGTTCTGTACATTGTCACCGCCAACTGTGGCTACCGTCGGCACGTCTTGCAACAAGTCGGCGGATTCGATGAAGGCGTGCGCTCTCCAGGAGGCGAAGATCCTGGCCTCGCGTTCAAAGTCGCGGGCGCTGGCTACGAGTTACACATCGTTGAAGAAGCCATCGTGCATCACGACTTCCGCCTCGGCCTGCGCGACTTCTTCCGCACCTTTCATCGCTACGGGATGGGCTGCCGCCATCAAGTCGAACACCACTGGAAAGGCTTCGCGTCATCGGTGATGCAGAAAGGCAGCGACTTGGCAACCTTCGGCGGGCAGAGGGTAGCGGTTGGGGATGAACCGCAAAGTTGAGCACAGACGAACGAAGAGGCTACCGCGTTCCTCCACGGCAAGGAGACAGCAATGATCGCAACCAAACAAATCATTCTTTCCGTCGGCACAGCGATTGGCGTGACCGGTTCATTGATGGCCCACGCCTACGCCGAGCAACACCAAAACGCCAACCTCTACGCCTACTGGGACTTTTCTGGCAAAAGCGGCTTTTGGAACGTCGATCAAGAGCTGCGTGTGCCGGTCAAGGCTCCGGCAAGCTACTGGGCCTCAAACTGGAGATGGACAGACGCCAGCTATGGCGGATATGTCGGGCTTCAGACCAACGGCAATCGAGCGGACAGCTCGACGGGCGATACCGCGATTTTTTCGATTTGGAACGCCAACGGCGGCGGCCCCGGCTGCATGCGCTTCAGTGGTGAGGGTACCGGCATGAGTTGTCGGATCGCCTATACCATTCAAACTGACCGCTACTATCGGTTGCGCATATGGCGGCTTGATGCCGACGCTCAGGGACAGTGGTGGGGGGCCTGGATTCTCGATGAGACAAGCGGCGTCGAGAGTTTCATCGGTAAGCTGCGCGCCGCGGGGCGCGGTCAACACACTCTGATGGCTCCACCTATGAACTTCAGCGAATACTTTGGAACCAAGGTGTCATGCGACGCAGTACCGGTGTCGTGGGCCCTGTGGACGCAGCCCGCCGCTAACCACCGCGGCGGCGGCGTGTACGAGTACGGTTCGCACAGCTCAGGCAGTCATCGCGGCGACTGCACAGGCGGTGGTGTCTATCCGCTTGACCTCCCGACGAAGGGCACGCGGGGTGTCTGGATCATCCAGGGAGGAGCGCGCTGAGCCATCGTCGGACAGTCGGCCTCCTCCGCCGATGCGGAGGTCGCTGAACGCGCCGGTCCTGAGGTCGAAAGAGATCTGGTGGTAGCAGGTACCGCCTTCGTTGACCGCCATGACCGTGCGCAGCCAGTCGCGACCGTCGTCTCAGATGAACGCGTTCATGATCGGCTTGCGTCGCACAGCTATGCCTTTGCCGACGGGAACGCCCCTGTCCTGTCGTCGCCAGGTATCGATATTCTGCAAGAGCACTGAGGTCTTGGCCGGCGCGCTCGCCTGCAGATAGGCGATGAGCCCGGCTCCGCTTGACATACCGCCAACCTCCTTTTGCAGATAAATCGGTCCTAGCTGTTATCGCCCTTTGAGCCGACCGCTGAGCCTGTAGTAGAACGCAGGTAACAAGGAAGGGCATATGCTCAAAACCGTTAGGGATTCATGTAAGCCGCACGACA
>DAORCZ010000129.1:0-12803 GCA_035345735.1 Pseudomonadota bacterium
CGTGTGCACTTGGTCATCCGCGATCAGAGCAGCTTCATGGTGCTGCAGCCGCGACAGTATCTTGGCTATGAAGCGCTGCCCGGCGCGACGGGGCAGGCCGACGTCAGCCCGTCTCTGATGCGGTCGCGGGCGGGCAAGATCTCCCGCACGATCGTGCTGTTCAGCGGCGAGGTTCCGCAGCGCGCCCCGTCCTAGTCGGCGCACCGTGGCGAGGGCGGCGGTAATTCCGTTTCACATTCCTTTTTTGCGAGGTCATTCATGCCCCCAGGAATTCCTCAGGTCACCGAAGGCGCACTCATGGTCTGCAGCTTTGGGACGGCGCCCATGCCGCTCATCGTCACCAGCAACCAGACCGTGACCCTGGGCGGTCGCCGGGCCGCGACCATTTTGGACTGTGCTCCGGCCGCCAACATCCCGCCGTTTGCCTGCTGCCTATCCCCGGCCAATCCGCTGTTTGTCGGGGGCGTCGTGTCCGCCGCCTTGGGCGGTGCGCCGGCGGCTCCGCCGTGTACTCCCATCCCCACTGGCACTTGGATGCAACCGTCGCTGATCGGCACCGTTTCAGGCGTGCCGGCGCTGCTGCAAAATGCGCAGTGGGTGTGCGGCTATGCCGGAGTCGTCCAGCTAGCCCAAAGCGGGCAGATCGCAAGCGACGTGACCAGCCTTTAGCGCGTGTCCATCGTCCCGCGGCCCGCGCGCAGGATGGACAAGCAGGCGAATGACGAGACCCTGTCGTTTTGCGACCCCCGACTTTCTGCCGGTAACCGCCTGGCCAGCGCTGCGTGAGGGGCTTGGCGCTGCGGTAGAGCTGACCGGCACGACCGCGCATCGCTCGCTGGCTGCGGCTGTGTTAGCGTGCGCCCCGCCCATGGAATTCTTCTATTCGCTGACCCCTGAAGCTGTGCTGGATGCCGTCGAGGCGGCGCTGGGCGCGGGTGCTCGTGCAACGGGACGCTGCCTGGTCCTAAACAGCCTGGAGAATCGCGTCTACGACGTCGAGCTTGAAGACGGCGGACACGTCATCGGGAAGTTCTATCGCCCGGGTCGCTGGGGGCAGGCGGCGCTGCTGGACGAGCACCGCTTCCTGCACGATCTACAAGCGGCAGAAGTGCCGGCTGTGGCGCCGCTTCCGCTGGCCCATGGATCGACGCTGGCGCAGACCTCTGACGGCATCTACTTCGCGCTGTTTCCCAAGGTCCGTGGGCGCAGCTTGCAGGAGCTGTCACCGAGCCTGCTGCGGCAGGTGGGGCGCTTCTTGGCGCGCATCCACAACGTGGGGGCCAGCGCGGCGGCGCCGCATCGTCTGCAGCTGACCGTGGAGTCGTTTGCAGAACCGGCTCTGGCCACTCTGCTGGATAGCGATGCCATCGATATCCAGGTGCGTTCCCGCTATGAGCGCGCAGCGCGGGCGATCTTGGCGAAGACGGCGTCGGCGCTTTCGGCCTTGCCCCGCCTGCGCATTCACGGCGACTGCCACCTCGGCAACCTGCTGTTCCACGAGGAGGCGCCGCTCTTCCTCGACTTCGACGACATGCTCTGCGGTCCGGCGGTGCAGGATGTCTGGATGATCGTCCGCGGGCGCGACCCCGAGGCGCAGGCCCAGCGCGCCGAGCTGGTCGCCGGTTATCGCGAGTTCCGCGAGTTTGACGCGAGCTGGCTGCGCTTAGTCGAGCCGCTGCGGGCGCTGCGCATGCTGCACTTTTCGGCGTGGATCGCTCGTCGCTGGGCCGATCCGATCTTCCCGCGCACCTTCCCCGACTTCACGACCTATCGCTACTGGCTAGAAGAAGCGACCGCGCTGGAAGAACAGCTGCGCTTCATCGAGAGCGGCAGCTAGCCCCAGAGGCGGCGACGCAGCCCGCGCGAGAGCAGCAGCGCGACGAAAAACGGCGCGCCGATGCTGGCGGTGAGGACGCCGACCGGCAGCACGGCCGGGCGGAACAGCACTTGCGCCAGCGTGTCGCACAGGACCATAAAGCTGGCGCCGCACAGGACCGACGTCGGCAGGAGCAGGCGATGATCGGCGCCGACCAGGGCCCGTAGGGTATGCGGCACCAGCAGGCCGACAAAGCCGATGGGGCCGGCGACTGAGACCACGGCCGCCACAGCCAGCGATGCGGCGAGATAGACCACGCGCGTCGCTCGCTGTACGTCGACCCCCAGGCCCGCCGCGGCATCGCTGCCCGCCGACAGGGCATTGAGATCGCGGGCGTACGGCCACAGCAGGCCCAGCGCCAACAGCACCGGCACCGCCATGCGCAACACGAGGTCGTAGCGCATCACATCGAGATCACCCATCTGCCAGCGGACGATGCGATAGGTCTCGGCAAAGTCGGCGGTGTAAAGGACGGCGGTGATCAGCGCCCCGGCCAAGAGGGCGAGCGTCACGCCCGACAGCAGCAGCGTCGCCGGGCCAGCGCTGCCTCGCTCGCCGACGGTATAGACCAAGGCGACGACGACCACAGCGCCCAAGAGCGCGCAGCCGGAGAGCGCCAGTTCACCCAGCGGATGACCCAGCAGCGAGAGCGACTCGAACCCCAGTCGGATCGCGAGCACCGCCCCGAGCGAACTTCCGGAGGACACACCGAGCGTAAAGGGGTCAGCCAGCGGATTGCGCAGGAGGGCCTGGAAGGCGACCCCGGCGACTGATAGACCCGCTCCCGCCAGAGCGGCGGCCAGTACGCGGGGGATGCGCCCGTAGAGCAGAACTCGGGCCGCTGCTGTTTGATGCCAGCTCTGGCCGGTGGCATCAGCACGGAAGATGCTCAGCACATCGATGCTCGACGAGCCAAACAGGGGCGCCAGCGCGAGGACCACCAGCAGAAGGAGGACACTCAGTGCCACCATCCGATGAAAGCGAGCACGCCCCGCTGCCAGTGTGGGAATCAGCTTGGGGCCACTCATGTCGGAATCACGTACGGCACGCCGCTGGGCAGGTGACCGATGTGCAGCTGCACGCCCAGCAGGGGGCCGGCCTGTTCCAGGACCGAGAGGGTGCTGCCTTGCAGCCGAAGCTCGCCGCCATGCAGCAGGAGCGCGCGGCTGGCGAAGCGACTGGCGAGGTTGAGATCGTGCGTCGCAAACAGCAGCGCCTTCCCGCGCGCGCAGATCCCGGCGATCGCCTGGCCCAGAGCCAGCGCGTGCGCCGGGTCGAGACCGGCCGTAGGTTCGTCGAGAAGGATGAGCGGCGTGTCCTGTGCAAGAGCCTGCGCCAGCAGCACCCGGCGACGCTCGCCACCGGAGAGCTGGTTGAAGGCACGGTCGCGCAGCGCGGCGACATCGGTGGCCTCCATCGCAGTCTCGGCCGCACGCAGATCTTCGGCGCTCTCAAATGGTGCGCGTGATCGGGCGTAGCGACCCATAAGGACGACTTCCAGCGCGGTGAACGGAAAGACGTGCGTGCACTCCTGTGGCAAGTAGGCGACCCGACGAGCGATGGCGGCGCGGTTCTGCCCGGCAAGCTCGCTGCCATCGATGCGCACGCGGCCACTGCTCGGCGGCAGGAGCCCAGCGCAGAGTTTGAGCAAAGTCGACTTGCCGGCGCCATTTTCGCCCAGGATGCACACCGCCTCACCGGGCGCGACGATCACGTCCATGGCTTGCAGGACCGCCTTGCGGGCATACGAAAAGCCCAGCCCCTGGACTTCCAGGAGAGGCGCTTGACTCGTCGGGGAGGCGCCGTTGTTGGGCGCAGCAGACACCATCTGCGGCGCACTATAGCAAATCAGCCGCGGGAGCTGGCACCGACGAACTGCCCGGCGGGGGCGAAGTCACCTAGGCTCGAGCGTCCTGGCGTAGCTCGATGATCAGGGCAAACTCGGCCGCCATGGCGTTTTCGGGGACCTCTTGCTGGAAGCGCTGCCGCTCGGCCTCGCCGGGGAAGCTCTCGCTGGCTCGCTGGATGAGGGCCAACGCGACGTCAAGACTCTTGCGGGCGCCTGGCACGTCGCCATCGGCTTCGAAGGCTTCGGCGATGGCGACGCGCGCCGCGACCTCGGGCTGACCGGCACCGCCCCAGCTGTCCATGACGTGCTGCAGAGCGTCGGCCTGCACCGAGGCCTCGGCATAGCGCTGCGCCGCCAGGAGGGCGCGCACCATCAGCGTCTGCGCCGCTATCTGACGCAGCGGACGCCCTTCGAGCAGGTGATAGGCCTGATGGGCCTGCTCCTCGGCTGGGCCAAACTCGCCACGCTGCAGCAGCACGCCGGCGAGGATCAAAAGGGCAGAGCCGCGCAGGCCGCTACCGGTGCCTGCGGTTGCATCGAGCGGGCCGATGTCGAGCAGTTCTTTGGCGATGGTTTCGGCCTCATCGGCATAGGCGGGCTCGCGGCTGTGGACCAGCAGGTCGGCCAGGCTGGCGCGCGACTCGGTGACGAGGAGCGGCTGCCCCAGAGCTTGGGCTCGCTGCACTGCCTGCCGCAGCGTCGCCAGGCCCTGATCACGGGCACCGGCATTGCATAGGGCCTCACCCAAGCACTGCTGCGCCCAAAGCTGCAGCCGGCGTTCGCGTGCCGCCTGGAAGATCGCGAGAGCCTCCTGCAGCAGGGTCACTTCGCGGAACGGTTGAGGGGCCAGGTCATGCAGGTACAGGCTCTCGGCCAAAAGGGCGATACCGACGCCGATCGTGTCACGGCGCGGCGCCTGCGGCAGCAGCGAACGAATCCGTCCCAGCAGACGTCGGGCCCACTCGCGCTCCAGGCGGGCCGAGAACGCGCAGAGGACGCGCCCCAGAGCCTCCAAGTAGGCGTCGAATACATCGGCAGTTGGCGAGGTATCGAGCAGGATTTGCACCAGCACCTTGCCGTCGGCGCGCCGGCCGATCCCAATCGCCGAGGAAGCAATCAGACTCGTCGTCTTGCACCACCAAGCCGAGCCTCTCACCAGCAGCGAGATGGCATCGCTCCCAATTTCCAAGATGCGGTGCTCTTGGCCGTTCCAGTAGGCCACCCAAGACTGCAGGCTCAGCAGCATACCCAGGGGCTGTCCCGAGGCACCGCAGCCTCGCGCTAGCTCGGTCAGTCGCTGCGTCTCGGCCAGATCGTGGTGCGAAAAAGCTTCCTCCGCAGCCTGGACGTAGTAGGGCACTGCGACTTCGGGGTCGCCGCCCTGGCGGTAGTGCTCGGCGATGGCCAGCGGCTCGGTGCGAACGTCACGCAGGGTATTGCGTGGGGCCTCGCGTTCTGCCAGACCGGCGAGATAGCGAGCCGCAAGCCGGTGTCCCAAGCTGCGGTCCGCATCGGTGAGCAATGTATACGCGGCATCGCGCAGGAGGGCGTGCCGGAAGGCATACGTGCTCTCGCCCGTCGCCCCAGTGGCCATGCGAACGACGATCTCGGCGTCGATCAGCTCGACGAGCTGGCTGTCGAGATCCACGGAGTCCGCCGCTGCCCCCAGGAGGGCCCGCAGCCCGCCCCGCGAAAAGTCCTGGCCAAGGACCGAGGCGGCGCGCAGCAGCAGTCGCTGAAAGGGCGGCAGGCGGCCGATGCGCGACTGCAGCATGGCCATGATGGTGTCCGGCTGCGGTGTGCCGCTGGGGGCGGCGGCGGCCCGGATCAGCTCTTCCAGCAGCAGCGCGTTGCCATCGGCCAAATTGACGATGCGGGCCACGGCTTCGGGCGGCGTCTTGGCCCCGAGGGTGTGATAGACGAGGCGCTCACTGGCCCGCCGGGACAGCCCCGCCAATCGGATGCGCTGACCGTGTCCCGCCCACAGGTTGGGAAAGCGCTCGTCGACCTCGGGCCGAGCGAACGCCAGCACCACCATCGGACGATCGTGCAGAGCGCGCAGCGCGCGTTCTAGCAGCTTGACGCTGAGGGTGTCGCACCACTGCACGTCGTCAAGGACGATGAGCAGGGGCTGCTGCGCGACCAGGGAGCTCAGGAACTCGACGAAGGCGCGAACAATCTGCTCGCTCATCTGCTGCGGCTCGCGTCGGGCGGCGCGCAGCACGGGGTGGTCTTCATCCGGGAAGCTGATGCCGCACAGCTCGCCCAGGAAGGGCAGGGGCGACTCGGCTTCCCGTCGCGGCCAAGGGTTCAGGGGATGTTGGAGGAGTCGAGCCCGACGCTCGTCGAGGGATTCGTTCTCGGTCAGGCCGAACAGCGTGCGCAGGAGCTGACGCAGAAGACCATACGAGGCGCCGAACCGCTGCGATTCGCAGCTAGCCGAAACGCAGCGCATGTGCAGGTCCGAACTGCGTAGGCGGCGCAAGAGCTCGTGTCGAAGGCGCGACTTACCGACGCCTGGCGGGGCGGTCAGCGTGATGGCGCAGGCGCTGCTCTCTTCAACGCTGGCGTGAAGGGTGCGTTCGAGGCCCAGCAGGTCCTGCTCGCGGCCGATGCAGGGCGTTGCCTTCCCGAGCAGCGGGCGAGTCGGATCGACCTCGCGCTGCAGGCCCAGCAAAAGGGCACTGCCATCGCTGCGCTGCACCAGGTCGGCCCGCCCGAGCAGCAGCCCAGCCGTGACGCTGTCGATTCGTACTGCGTCCTCAGAAGGCCGCGCCAGCCCGCCGCGTCCGTTCGGGCCCCCTGGGTTGGCCACCCGAAGCAGGCGCAGCGCCCGATCGATGGCTTCGCCAATGGGAAGCTGCTGTGCCACCTGGCCACGGCCCATGGCCATAGCCACCGTGGCGTTGGGCTGCAGATCGCGCAGTAGCAGAGCACAGCGCGCCGATTGCAGGGCCAGGTCGGTCGCGAAGCCCCCCGGTCGTCCCTGCACGGTGACCACCAGTGAGCCATCGGCCAGCCACTCGGGGCGCCCGCCCAGCTGCATCATCGCAGCCTGCACCCCCTTCCATTGCGCTGCGTCGGCTTCGTTGGCGTCGATTTCCAGCGTCTCTTGCTCGGGGATGATCATCGGCTGGTTGGCAACCAGCACGCCGACGAGTGCCTGCTCAGCGTCGGTGATGCTGCTCTCTGGACGCCGGACTTCATCGGTGCTGGCAATCCCGGCCGCGTCTTGCAGCGGCCGCAGGGCCGCGAGGCGCAGCACCAGCGAGCCAGCATCGGCAATGCGATCGCCAGGTTCCTTGGCCAGCATGGCGGCGACCAGCTGTTCGAGAGCCTGTGACACATCCGGCAAGATCGAGCTCAGCAGCGGTGCTTGGTCGAATAGGATCTTCGCCAGCACACCCGCAAGCTGTTCCGACACGAACGGTGGGTGGCCCGTCAGACACTCAAACATCAGGCAGCCCAGCGAAAACACGTCGCTGGCGGGTGTGAGATCGCGCCGGCCGCGGGCCTGCTCTGGCGACATGTATTCAGGCGTGCCGACGATGACGCCGGTCTGCGTGACCACCGGCAGGATGCCGCCGCGTGCGATACCGAAGTCGAGGATCGTCGCGCCGCTGAGCTTGCCGCCGCGCAGGAGGATATTGCTCGGCTTGAGGTCGCGATGAATGATTCCGAGTCGGTGGGCTTCCGAGAGGCCCGAAGCGATGAGGCGCAGCAGGGTCAGTGCCTCGCCAACTCCCAGAGGCCCGCTGCGCAGGCGCTCGGTGAGCGGGTAGCCGTCGACCCACTCCATGGCCAAGTAGTGGCTGCCTTCTGGCGTCTGCCCATGCGCGACGTACGAGACGATGGCTGGATGACGCAGTGTCGAGAGAACCTGCGCTTCCCTCTCGAAACGCTCGCGCTCGCGTCCGGCGTGCGCATTGCGCCGCAGGATCTTCAGCGCCACCGTCTGGCCGGTGCGAAGATCGAGCGCCTTGTAGACTACGCCCATGCCGCCGCGTCCCGCTTCGCGCTCGATGGCAAAGCGGTCGCTGATCACGGACTGAGAGCCATCACTGGGACCAGAGGGAGTCTGCATGTCGCACGATGCCTGGTTTGAGTTTCGCAGGAATGCCCGAGGGATGGCCAGCAAGGAATCAGGCGCAGCTGGACGCAGATCACCCCAGAACATCCTCGTGACGCCTGACTGCACGCACCCTGTGGGAGGTCAGTCGCCGCCCCCTCGCACCCTCCGAATCCGATGCTGCGGAGGGAGGGCGCGCGTCGCTCCCCGAGCGCTCCGAGTCTACGTCGGTCGCCGGCGCCAAGCGGCCTTGGTCGAGGCCGCGCTGCATGATTTTCGCTTGCTTTGTCCGACGAAGTTTGTTAGTTGCATCCGACTCTAAAAAAATCGGACGGAGCACAAGCAGTGATCACCGACCTCTCTCGCATACGAAACATCGGCATCTCCGCCCACATCGACAGCGGCAAGACCACGCTCACTGAGCGCATCCTGTTCTATACGAAGCGCATCCACGCCATCCACGAAGTCAAGGGGAAGGATGGCGTCGGCGCCAAGATGGACTCGATGGAGCTGGAGCGTGAGCGCGGCATCACGATCCAGAGCGCTGCCACGTACTGCGGTTGGGCCAACTACCACGTCAACATCATCGACACTCCCGGCCACGTCGACTTCACGATTGAAGTCGAGCGCTCGCTGCGCGTGCTCGACGGCGCCATCCTGGTGCTGTGCGCCGTCGCTGGTGTGCAGAGCCAGTCGCTGACTGTTGACCGCCAGATGCGACGTTACAAGGTCCCGCGCATCGCCTTCATCAACAAGTGCGATCGCACCGGTGCCAACCCCCTGCGTGTGAAGAATCAGCTGCGTGAAAAGCTGGGTCACAACCCGGTCCTGCTGCAGCTGCCGATTGGAGCCGAGGACAAGTTCGCTGGCGTCATCGACCTCGTGACGATGGAAGCCGTGACCTTCTCGGGACCGAACGGCGAGGAGATTCATCGCGGGCCGATCCCGGCTGACATGAGCGCGCAGGCGCAGCAGTACCGCGAGGAGATGCTGGATGCCGTTTCGATGTTCAGCGATGAGCTGACCGAAGCCATCCTCGAAGATCGCGTGACGCCGCAGCTGGTCCGTTCGGCGATTCGCCGCGGCACGCTGGAGATGAAGCTGACGCCGGTGATGATGGGTTCGGCTTACAAGAACAAGGGCGTGCAGCTCTTGCTCGACGCCGTGACCTATTACCTGCCGTGTCCGAGCGATGTCACCAACGAAGCCATCGACCTCGACAGAGATGGCGAGCCGAAGGTGGTGCTGCCATCGGATCCCAGCCTGCCGGCCGTTGCCCTGGCGTTCAAACTGGAAGATGGGCGCTACGGTCAGCTGACCTATATGCGCGTCTATCAAGGGACGCTGCGCAAGGATGATTTCATCACCAACACTCGCACCGGTAAGCGGGTCAAGGTGGCGCGTCTGGTGCGCATGCACTCCGACGACAAGGAAGACATCACCGACACCTGCGCGGGCGACATCGTCGCGATGTTTGGTATCGACTGCAACTCCGGCGATACCTTCACCGCGGGCCCTAACGTCGCCATGACCTCGATGTTCGTGCCTGAGCCGGTTATCAAGCTTGCCATCAAGCCTTCTGACCAGAAGGCCCAGATGAACATGAGCAAGGCGCTGCAGCGCTTCACCAAGGAGGATCCGACCCTGCGCTGCGAGGTCGATCCCGAGAGCGGTGAGACCCTTATCGCCGGCATGGGTGAGCTACACCTTGAGGTCTACATCGAGCGCATGAAGCGCGAGTACAACGCGGTGGTCACCACCAGCCCGCCGCAGGTTGCGTACCGCGAGACCATCACGCAGCGCGCCGATTACAACTACACGCACAAGAAGCAGACCGGTGGCTCGGGCCAGTACGGCAAGGTTGTTGGCTACATCGAACCGTACGCCGAAGGCGAGTTTGAGTTCGACGATCAGGTCGTTGGTGGCAACGTCCCGCGCGAGTTCATCCCCAGCGTCGAGAAGGGCTTCAAATCGATGCTGCCCAAGGGGCGCCTCATCGGCTTCCCTGTGGTGAACGTCCGTGTCGCTCTGACGGACGGTGCATCGCACGCCGTGGACTCGTCCGATATCGCCTTCCAAGAAGCCGCGCGCGGTGCCTGGCGTGAGGTTTATCCCAAGGCTCGCCCGCAGATCCTGGAGCCGATCATGAAGGTCGCGCTCGAAGGACCCAGTGAGTTCAGCGGCGCGATGCTCGGCACGCTGATGTCTCGACGCGGCATGATCATCGGTACCACCGACGCAGATGGCCAGAACACCATCGAGGCTGAAGTTCCGCTCGCTGAGATGTTCGGCTATGCAACGACGCTGCGCTCGGCGACTCAGGGCAAAGCGGAATTCACGATGGAATTCTCGCGATATTCGCCGGTCCCGGCCAATATCGGGGAGGAGCTCATCGCCAAGGCGCGCGCCAAAGAGGCCGCTGAGAAAAAGAAATAACCAGGAGGGCGCACATGGATCGCAACGAGATGTACAAGCAGAGCCCACTACGGATCCTTGAGCGCGCTCGCTCAGGGAAAGCGGACGGCGGGGGAGACAGCGCGACGGTGCACGGCCTGGGACGAGGCAACCTGGGCGTGGTGATGGCCCGGGCGGGTGTCGGCAAGACCGCCTTCCTGGTCCACATCGCACTCGACAGCCTGCTGCGCGAGCGCAAGGTGCTGCACGTTTCGCTCGATGCTCCGGTGGATCACGTCCACAGCTGGTACGAGGCGGTGTTCCGTGATCTCGCCCAGGCTTCGCAGCTCTCGGATCTGTCCACCACCACCGAGCTGGTGCACAAGAACCGCATCATCCAGGCCTACACGATGCACGGCCATGGTGCGGGCCAGTCAGCGTTCAGCGTCGAAAAGCTCAAGAGCGCGATCGAGCTCTTGGCGCAGCACGCGAACTTCCGACCAGACGTCTTGGTGGTCGACGCGTTTGACTGGACCCGCACGAACGACAAGGAGATCGAGGCGCTGCTCGCCATCGCTAAGGCTCATGATCTTGAGCTATGGATGACGGCGCTTACGCACCGCCATCAGACGGGTGGCGATGCGCCCCAGGGCGTACCGCAGCCGTGCGATCGCTTCGCGCGCTTCCTGCATCTTGTGCTGTTCCTGCAGCCGGTGGACGGCCACCTCTCGGTGCGCTTGCTGAAGGATGCGGCTCACGTCGGTGCGCTGTCGGCTGACACGCACCTTGTGCTGTATCCCGACACTATGCGCCTAGTCGACGATCGGCTGCCGATGATGGCTGCCAAGGATCTGCCTCCCAACGCGTACACCCTGCTGTCAGGGGCGGCCGAGGGAGCGGAAGCAGAGTTTGGCGCCTGCGCCGAGCAGTACGGGCTGCGGGAAGAGAACATCTCTTTCGAGGGCCACAAGGTCGTGCGTACGCGTGGTCTGCGCATGCTCAGCGATGAGGAACTGCGCGAAGGTGACGTCAGCCTGGCCTATGTCTCGGCGACGATGCACCGCACCTATCACCAGAACGCGACGCTGCGCAAGGTGCTGCAGAGCATTTGGCATCAGGTCAACTCGGCGCAGGAAGTGTTCATCATCGGCGTCATCCAGCCCGACGGTACCGTCAAGGGAGGCACTGGCTGGGCAGCCGAGCTAGCGCGCCATCAGCAGAAGGCGCTGCACGTGTTCGACCAGAACCAGAAGTCGTGGTTCTCGTGGGATGCCAAGGCTCGGGCCTGGAATCCGTCGCGTCCGGTCATCGGTCGTACGCGTTTTACAGGCACGGGCACGCGCCACCTGACGCCCGATGGGGCGACTGCCATTGCCGAGCTCTTCCAGCGCAGCTTTGGCCGCGATCGCGCCTAGGTCCTCCCCTCGTCCCCCTGCTTCGGTCGCTGCTCGCTAGCGACGTTCACAGATTCTCTCCCCCCCCCTTTCAGCTCTGCATCGCCAGCGTGCACGTCGCCTGGTGCTGTGCCGTACATCGTGAGCCCGCAGATGGAAAAGCCCCCCTTCGCCGACTCGTACACCCACAATCGGAATGCTTGGAACCGTGAGGTGGCCAAGGGAGAAAACCGCTGGACCCAGCCAGTTGGGGCCGAGCTCATCGCGCGTGCTCGACAGGGCGATTGGCAGGTCGTGCTGACCCCCCAAAAGCCGGTTCCCGCAGCGTGGTTTGGGCGGAACGATGGCAACCTGGGCGGTCTGCGCATCTTGGCGCTGGCCAGCGGCGGAGGGCAGCAGGGGCCGATTCTGTCGGCCGCGGGAGCCGACGTGACCGTCTTTGACGCCAGCGATGGCCAGCTCGCCCAGGATCGCTTCGTTGCCGAGCGTGACGGACTGTCGCTCCGCACCGTGCAGGGCAATATGAAGGACCTCAGTGTCCTGCCCAGCGATCACTTCGACCTGGTGTTCAACCCCTGCAGTGTCTGTTTTGTCGACGAGGTCAGGCCGGTCTGGAAGGAGGCCGCGCGCGTGCTCAAGCCGGGCGGCGCGCTGCTCACCGGCTTCGTCAACCCCTGGTTCTTTCTGTTCGACAGCAACGCCTTTGACGAGGGCCGGCTGGTCGTCAATCGCCGCTTGCCCTATCGCGACATCGACCATCCAGACATGGTGGCCAAGTTCGCCGACAAGGGCGAAGCGGTAGAGTTCAGCCACTCCCTGGAAGACCTGATCGGCGGCCAGCTGGAGGCCGGGCTCTTGCTGAGTGAACTTTTTGAAGACTCGTGGGCAGACTGGCGGGCCCTGAGCGACTTTGCGCCACCGTTTATCGCCACCCGAGCGATCAAGCGCTAGGCCGCGCACCCGCTGCCAGCCGAGCACCGTGTCTTGACGAGCGGCCTGAGCATCCTCAGGTTCTGCCGCAGAGGTGCCCGATGATCGTCGCATGCGCTAGCTGCGGGAAGAGCAATCGTCTGCCGGCCAGCCGCCTGGGTCGCGAGGCGCGCTGCGGTAGCTGCAAGAGCGCCTTACTACCGCTCACCCACCCCTTGTCGTTGCAGAGCGAGGAGGACTTCAGCGAGCTCCTGCGTGACTCGCCGACGCCGGTGCTGGTCGATTTTTGGG
>DAORCZ010000130.1:0-2435 GCA_035345735.1 Pseudomonadota bacterium
TGCTATCGCGCGAGCGCAGGAACATCGCGCCGTTGTTGTAGCCGGCCAGGGGGGCATCTTCGTCGCGCTCCAAGCCGGGGTCGACAACGGGGACGATGGGAACAATCGCGGTGCCCGCCGTGCTCGCGGGCGTGACCGGAGCAAGCTGAGCGACATCCTTGCGCGGAGCCGGCAGCGACGTCGGCCCCATCGGCTCTACCACGCGGTCGGCGGCCCCTTCCTCGGCGGCGGCGACCGAAAGCGCTGTGCGATCCCCCGGCTGCCCGCCCGAGAAGAAGCTCAGCGTCGCGCCGAGGCCCCCAAGGAGCATCGCTAGCGAGGTGGGGCGCGAACCTCTTGTCGAACGCCAGGAGGCACGCAAGGAATGAGACAGAAAACGCCTTTCGACTAGAGGAGGCACCACTTGTTCATGATAAGGGGGGAGCCGAGAGCAAGACAGCGGAAAAAAGCGTGTTATCGCGGCCGTAGAATTTCCAGGATTACTCGACCGACTGCGGCGGCCAGAGATCGAAGAAGTGATGCAGCGGACCGTGTCCGTCTCCGATGGTCAGCCGGGCGCCGGCCGCGAGTGCCCCCTGCAGGTACTGTCGCGCGGCCACGACGGCGCTACGTATGGATTCACCCCGGGCGAGGCCCGAGGTAATCGCCGCGGCAAACGTGCAACCCGTGCCGTGGGTATTGCGCGTGGCGATCCGTGGGGCTGTAAGCTGCGTTGGGAGGCTGCCGTCCCAGAACAGGTCATCGCTCGTCGGACTTGCGGGGGCGATATGTCCACCTTTGAGGACCACGGTCTTAGCGCCGAGGTCGCGCAGACGGCGGCAGATGTTCAGTCGGGCGCGCTCCTGATCGCTGTCGGCAAGCAGGTCGGCTTCCGCGCTCCCCAGCAGCACAGCCGCCTCGGGTAAGTTTGGGGTTAGCACCGCGGCGCGAGGAATCAGCCGCCGATGCAGCGATGAGAGGGCTCCAGCATCCAGCAGCGGGGCGCCGCTTTTTGAGAGCATGACCGGATCGAGCACCACCGGGATCTGCGGCACGCTGGCGAGCGCGTCGGCGACCGCATCAATGATGGCGGCGCTGTGGAGCATCCCCAGCTTAATCGCATCGACGGGCAGGTCGTTCAGCACGGCGTCGATCTGCGCACGGACCAGGCTGGGAGAGACCCCCTGCACGGCCGTCACCGTGCGCGTGTTCTGTGCCGTCAGTGCGGTGACGACGGCCGCGCCGTAGACTCCGAGCGCCGAAAAGGTCTTGAGATCAGCTTGAATCCCGGCACCCCCGCTGGGGTCGGAACCGGCAATCGTGAGCGCAATGGCCGGGCGGCTCATGGGCGTTTGGCGGTGGTGGGGTCGTGGGATGGGGCGTTCACGCCGGGCTCTGCCACGTCGTAGCAGTAGCGATAGAGCCGACTGCCCGTCGGGACACTGCGTCGGCTGAGCAGCTCACTTCCCCACGACGCTGGCAGTTGTTCGGGGCCCCAGAGCAGGATCAGGCTGTGCTCGCGGCCCCCCCCGCTCTCTGCTGCGGCTTCGATCTCGCCGACCACTTCGACAAGCTCGTGGGCCCGTCGTGGAACGCCCTCCCCGTCGCTGTCGTCGGGAGCGGGGAGGATCTGTTCGAGGTCGGCACTCTGCCGATCGCCCAGCGCGTGCAGGACCAAGATGCGTCCCGGCGCCGGTACCGCGAAGCGCAGCGTCAAGCGGTCTTCAGGCTGCAGAACGCCCAGGTGCGTTGTCGCCTCAGCCGCCTCGCCGGGAGCCTGTGTCGAAGGCGGAGGACGTTCCCACAACACCTGTGAGCGGCGCTGCAGCGTCAGGTGAGCGCAGTCAGACAGGGGCCCCTGGGCCCGCCGCGTCAGGCGTCGCCACCACTGGCTGGCTGGCAGCGAGGTGTTCTTTAGGGCGTGCTCCAACCAGCTACGCTGGGCCGCCCGCGCGGCGTCCTCTTGCGCTGGAGCCGTTGCCAGGGCCTCGTCGGACACGCTCGCTGGGGTCTCCGCGGTATGCGCCGCGTGCCAGAGGAGCAGCTCCTCGATCGACTCGCGCTCCGCATCGATATCTGGAAGCTCGTGCCACAGTGCGAGCAGGGCCGGCGTTACCGACTCGGCATCCGCCGACTTGCTGAGCGCCCAGTCATCGATCGCCGGGACTAGCAGATCGTACAGTCGCAGGATCTGCCGCTCGGCTCCGGCGCGATGATCATCGCTGAGTGCGGCTTGCGCTCGGGCGATGAGATCGCGTGCCTCTTCGGCAATCAGCGGCTCGCAGAGGGGGCGCCAGCGTGGACCGAGTCGCCTCACGCTTGTCCCCCGCGCGAGCCTCCCTCGGCATCGGCACTGGGGCCGCTCGGCGCTGGCTGGTCGCTGCCTTCCGTCGAGCCCCCGCCCCCGCCAAACGTCAGCCGCAGATGGGCGGCCATGTGCCGGCCGTACAGCGCCA
>DAORCZ010000130.1:2535-8943 GCA_035345735.1 Pseudomonadota bacterium
CCCCCGCCAAACGTCAGCCGCAGATGGGCGGCCATGTGCCGGCCGTACAGCGCCAAAAAGATCAGCGCCAAGGCCGCATACATCCCCGACAGGGCGTAGCGCACCGACGGCTGCTGGAACGGCAGCTGGACGATAAACAGGACAAACAGGGTGATGGCTTTCCAGCCGTTCAGCCGACCGTTGAGCAGGAACGCCACGCCTAAGAGGCTCTGGGTCGCCGTCAGGACCAGCTCTTCCGTTTGACGCGCGTCGAGCTCAAGCGGTGTCACGCGGCCCATCGCACCGGAGTAGACGATCGGTAGGGTGCCAACCAGCAGCGTCCACTGATTGACCTTCGATGACAGCAGGGCCGACATGCCGGCCGCCCCGTGACCGCGCAGCGCGAAGATCGAAGCGACGAGGAGCTCCGGGGCTTCCGAAGCCAGCGGGGCCAGCCACTGCACGAGCAGGAAGCGATCGATGCCAAGCTGCGCACCGCTCTCAATCAGCGACTCAGCGAAGGGCTTGGCATCCGCCAGCAGGGTGAGCGTCGCGAGCAGAAGCAGCGAGCCCACGGCCATCCGGCGGCGCGTCTTGGGGAGGGAGCCGAGATCGTGCGCGACCCCGGCTAGCTCGGGCTCGGACTCGTCTTGGCTGCTGACGCGCCACAGATAGAAGATGAAGAGCACCAGCATGCCGACGCCATTCCACACCGCCATCTTCTGCGTGAGCGGCATGGCCAGCGACCACAGGGTCGCCAGGCTCAGCACCGTGATGTCGATGCCAAAGCCTGGCGACATCTGCACGGCCATCCCCGCGACATCCGGCTCGTCGGCCGCCGAGGCCGATCCCGACTTCTTGGCCCGCGCCGCTTTGGAGGCAAAGTAGATGCTGCAGAGCGCCACCAGCGACCAGCCGACTCCGATCAGCAGCCGATTTGAACCGGTCATGTTGGCGACGGCGTAGTGACGATACGACTCGTCTCGTGCCGCGGCCGCTGCGAAGTACAGATCGACGGCGTACTCGGGGAGGACGGCGATGAAGGCGAGGATGGCCATCGATAGGCCACTCGACAGGTCGACCTGCAGCGCCTCGGCGGCCCAGGCCAGCAAGAATGCGGCGGCCAGCACCGAGGCCCCGAACGCCAGCATGGCGGCCGGTGCGGGCAGGGCAAGATGCGACAGGCGCAAGCCGATGCCAGCGATCGCGCACACGATGGCGATGGCCAAGCGCACGGTCGAGGCAGAAGAAAAACCGGTGTGGTGTACAGAAGGTTCGCTCAACTACAACCCTCGTCTGAGTCTCAGCAAAGCTTTGCAAGCCTACGCGGGCGAAGTCTTCGGTGCAACATCAAGGCGCAGGCGAGTGCTAAGATGCCCGACGTGACGGCGCGGTCTAGCTTTCGTCTCCTCCGGGGACAGGCTCCTTTCTGGGCCTCCGTGTGTGCGGTCGTGGCCGTGGCCATTGGCTGCCAGGTCGGGGCCCGTTCGCCGCGCGCACCGTCGGTGGAGCCGACCACGCTGGCGTCGAGTCGTCCGCTGCTCAGTCCGCTCTTCGCCGCCAGCCCCCCCGCGACCGCGTCGGTCGCTGCGCCGCTAGGGGATGGTGCGAGTGCGGAGCCCAGCGACGCCGGGGTTGCGGTGGCCCAGGTTCCGCCACCCGCTCCACCGCCGCTGTTTGCCGGTCCCGTTCCGCTGGGGCGAGGTGATCCGCAGCGCAGCGGCCGCAGTGTCTATCGCTTAAG
The DNA here is from genome assembly GCA_035345735.1 of Pseudomonadota bacterium. Classification (GTDB taxonomy): domain Bacteria; phylum Myxococcota_A; class Polyangia; order Palsa-1104; family JAEUJZ01; genus JAEUJZ01. The sequence goes on from DAORCZ010000130.1 coordinate 4,259, forward strand.
CGCAGTCCAACCGACCGAGATCTGGCGGGTCTGCACCGGGGGCAGCATCGCCAGTGCGCCGACGCTGGCTGGCGATGGAACGGTGCTGTTTTCTTCGCACGATCGGCACGTCTATGCCGTGACCGCGCAAGGCGCGCTGCGCTGGAAGCATCGCACCGGCGACATGGTGTGGTCGGCGGCGGCTCTCCTGTCCCGTGGGGGAGCGACGGCGCCCGGCGCCGAGGATGCCCTGGTGCTGGTGGGCTCGGACGATGACAAGCTGCACGCCCTGCGACTCTCGGACGGGGCGGTTGCCTGGCAGCTTGCCCCCGGCGGATGCCGGCGGGCGACCGGCCGCGGTCCCGAGGCGGCGCGCTGCGACATTGAAGACGTGACGCTGTCCGAGCGGGGCGTGGCCTACTTCGCCGGGGCGGCGATCTATGCCGCCAGCCCAGACGGCAAGATCCTGTGGACCTACACGCCCGAGTTTCCGCCGGACAAGAAGCCGCACTGTTCATCGGCGCCGGCCCTGGCCCCCGACGGTAGCTTGCGCGCGGTCTGCCAAGACAAGCTGTATTCCCTGGGGCCCGACGGCAGCAAGCGCTGGCAAGTCGAAGGCCCGGGGGAGTTTGACAGCGCGCCGGCGATTGGCCCCGACGGCACGGCCTATGTGGGCGACGAAGCGCGTCGGCTCTTGGCGATCGATGCGGCCGGTCAGCCGCGGTTCTCGTTCATTAGCGGCGGACCCGTGCGCGCGGCACCCGCGCTGCGCAGCGACGGCTTCGTGATCTTCGGCGCCTATGACGGCGTGCTGTACGCCCTGCGCCCCGACGGCACGCTGGCCTGGACTTTTGCCACGGCGGACAGCATTCAGTCGGCACCGCTCGTCGATGCCGATGGCGCCGTGGTCTTTGGCTCGCGCGATAACCGCGTCTATGCCCTAAACCCGGACGGCAAGCTGCGCTGGTCGCTGGTGCTCGAAGAGGACATCGACGGTCCGCCGGCGCTTGGCCCCGACGGCACGCTGTACATCGGCAGCGACGATCGCTGCTTGCACGCGTTCAAGTAACCGGCTGTAGCGAGTGGGGGGTGCTGCCCGGGGGACCCCAGGCGGCGCGGGAGAGGAAGGACGCAGCCCGAGGCTGCTTAGGGAGTGGGGTTCGGCGGGGTCTTCTTGCCGAAGATCTTGCGGAACAGGGCAGCCACCGGGTCGTAGTGCTCGTCGACGACGCGCTCTTTGAGCGGAATGATCGCGTTGTCGGTGATGTGGATGCCTTCGGGGCAGACCTCGGTGCAGCACTTGGTGATGTTGCAGTACCCGATCCCCAGCTCTTCTTTGAGCTGCTCGATGCGGTCGCCCTGATCGGCGGGGTGCATCTCAAGACCGGCGGTGCGCACCATGTAGCGCGGACCCGCGAAGGTGAACTCGTGGTGGTCCCGCAGCACGTGGCAGACGTCCTGGCACAAGTAGCACTCGATGCACTTGCGGAACTCCTGCACCCGGTCGATCTCGTACTGGAAGATCTTCCACTCGCCGTCTTTGCCCTTGGGCGCCGGACGGAAGGGGGTGATCTTCTTGTTGTTGCGATAGTTCTGGCTGACGTCGGTGACGAGATCTTTGATGTGCGGGAAGGTCTTCATCGGCTTGACCAGGATCGGTCCGCCGTCCGCCGTCTTCTGCGCGTCGACCATGCGGGTCATGCACATCAGGCGCGGCTTGCCGTTGATCTCGGCGCTGCAGCTTCCGCACTTGCCGGCTTTGCAGTTCCAGCGACAGGCCAGGTCGGGCGCCTGCGTGGCCTGGATTTGGTGAACCGCATCCAGGACGACCATGCCCTCTGAGACCTCGACGTCATAGTCGCGAAGCTCGCCGCTCTCAGCATCGCCGCGATAGACGCGCAAGGTGACTTTCTGAGTGCTCATCGTAAATCCTTCACTTGGCTCGTTGATTCTAGGGCCGTTTATTACTGCGGGGCCTTCTCGTCGTGCGCCAGTGCGTGCAGCTCTGCCGGCATCTCAGGCAGCGTCTGCTTCTCCAGCACCATCTGGCCTTCCGACCCGCGGCGCAGCACGTTGTTCCACTTGCCTTCTTCGGCGACGCTGTCGGGGAAATCGATGCGCATATGGCCGCCGCGGCTCTCTTTGCGGGACAGGGCCGCCATGGTCAGCGCCTCGGCACAGATGAGCAGGTTGTTGAGATCCAGCACCTGATGCCAGCCGGGGTTGTAGCGGCAGTCGCCGACCACCGACACCTTCTTGGCGCGCTCCTTGAGCGACGCGATGTCGCCGAGCGCCTTCTCTAGCTCGTTCTGCACGCGGGCGATGCCGACGTTGGCTTCCATCGTCGTCTGCAGGTCCGAGGTGACGGTAAACGCGTTCTCGGCCGACGGGCGATCGAAGGGCTCGTACATCTCTTTGACGATGCGCTCGACCTGGGCCTCATCGGTCTGCGGAATGGCTTTGATGCCCCGCGCATAGCTCGATGCGCCCAGGCCCGCCCGACGACCAAAGACCAGAAGGTCGGACAGCGAGTTGCCACCCAGGCGGTTCGCGCCGTGCAGACCGCCGGCGACTTCACCGGCTGCGAACAGACCCGGCACGGTCGCCATCTGCGTCTCGGCATCGACGCGGACGCCGCCCATGATGTAGTGCGCGGTCGGGCCGACTTCCATCGGCTCTTTCGTGATGTCGATGCCGCCGAGCTCTTTGAACTGGTGGTACATCGACGGCAGCTTCTTCTTGATGTCGGCCGGAGTCCGGCGCGAGGCGATGTCCAAGAACACGCCGCCGTGCGGGCTGCCGCGGCCCTCTTTGACCTCGCGCACGATGCAGCGCGCGACGTGATCGCGGGTCAGCAGCTCAGGCACGCGCCGCGCCGTCTTGTCGCCGGCCAGCCAGCGATCCCCTTCGGCTTCGTTGTCGGCGGTATCCGCTTTGTACAAGTCGGGGATCGACTTGAACATGAAGCGCTCGCCCTTGCTGTTCTTCAGCACGCCGCCTTCGCCGCGCACACCCTCGGTCACCAGGATGCCGCGCACCGACGGTGGCCACACCATGCCGGTGGGGTGGAACTGCATGAACTCCATGTCGATGAGGTCGGCGCCGGCCAGATAGGCCAGGGCGTGACCATCGCCGGTGTACTCCCAGGAGTTGCTGGTGACGCGGAAGCAGCGACCGATGCCGCCCGTCGCCAGGACCACGGCCTTGGCGCGGAAGATGATGGGCCGGCCGCTCTCGCGCCAGTAGCCCATGGCGCCGGTGATGCCGTTCTCGTCGCGCAGCAGGCGATAGATCGTGCACTCCATGTGCACGTGGATCTTCTGTTCCACCGTGCGGTCTTGCAGGGTGCGGATCATCTCCAGGCCGGTGCGGTCCCCGACGTGGGCCAGGCGCGGATACTTATGGCCGCCGAAGTTGCGCTGCAGGATCTTGCCGTCGGGCGTGCGATCGAAGACGGCGCCCCAGGTCTCAAGCTCGCGGACGCGATCGGGCGCTTCCTGGGCATGGATCTGCGCCATGCGCCAGTTGTTGAGGAACTTGCCGCCGCGCATCGTGTCGCGGAAGTGGACTTTCCAGCTGTCGCGGGTGTCGACGTTGGCCAGGGCCGCCGCCATGCCACCTTCGGCCATGACGGTGTGGGCCTTGCCCAGCAGCGACTTACAGACCAGGCCGGTCTTTACGCCGGACTCGGCCGACTCAACGGCAGCGCGCAGGCCAGCACCGCCAGCGCCAATCACCAGGACATCGTATTCGTGCGTCTCGTAAGGAAGGCTCATGTTCGATTTTTCCAAGTCGCGGGAGCGGCGGGGAAGCCGCTTAGAACAAGCGCGAGTCCTGTAGCAGGCCCATGGCGCAGAGTCGGATGTACACGTCGGTGAGGCCGACCCAGATCATGCTCACCCAGGCGAACTGCATGTGCCGCCCGTTGAGCCAGCTCACGCCACGCCACAGCGTGTGGCGCTGCTTGCCGAAGGTCAGACAGCTCCAGCAGTCGTGCTTGCCACCGATCAAGTGACGGAACGAGTGACAGCTAAAGGTGTAAAGCCCGAGCAGGATGACGTTCATCAGCATCACCAGCGTGCCCAGACCGACACCAAACTGACCGTCCCAGATGCAGGCTTCGACGGTGTCTTTGACCAAGATGCCCCAGACCAAGATGGCCAGAGCCAGGAAGAAGCGGTGCAGGTTCTGCAGGATGAAGGGGAAGGCGCGCTCACCGGTGTAGCCCGACGGCTTACCTTCACCGACGGCACAGCCTGCCGGATCAAGGAAAAAGGCGCGGTAGTAGGCCTTGCGGTAGTAGTAGCAAGTCAGCCGGAAGCCGAGCGGTGCGCCGAGGATCAAGAAGGCCGGCGACAGCCAGGGCGGCAGCCACTCGGGCTTGAGCAGCGGCGAGTAAAACGGCGATAGGTACGGCCCGAAGCGATAGAACTCGTTCTGCCAGGCCGCCCAGGTGGCATAGATGCTGAATCCGCCGAACGCGATCGCGAAAAGCAGCGGCGATAGCCACCATGCGTCTTTGCGGTCCGTAGCACCCAAGCTTAGGGTGACCATTCCTTGTGGTCGCAACATCCCAGTTTCTCCGTCACCAATTCGACACTCGACCCGCACGACCAGAGCCTGTCCGCGCAGCGATCGAAAACCACCCCCATAAAAGCCGCGCGCTCCCGCGGAAGTCAAGCCCATATCCCACCCGCTGACAGACA
>DAORCZ010000130.1:9043-12745 GCA_035345735.1 Pseudomonadota bacterium
TGCAGGCCTCCGGAGAGCGCCGCGAGATTGCGGTTGACCCCAGGTCGCTCGCAGATACGATGCGCCGCATGCGGCCCCTTCCTTCCCAATCGCAGAGCGCAGAGATTCGGTGGTGGCGTCGGTCCGGCTGGAGCATGGCTTCGGCCCTGGGCGTGATGCTGTTCTTGTCGCTGTCCGGCTGTGGCAAGCCGGGGGTCGGCGATCCCTGCAAGGCCGATGCAGAGTGCGCAGCGGTCGGCATGGGGGCGCGCTGCCTGGGCGAAAAAGAAGGCTTCCCCAACGGCTACTGCTCGCTGGACTGTGCCACCGACGCCAAGGTGTGCGGCGATGGCAAGAGCTGCGTTGCGCTCGCCGAGTCGAGCCCGCCGGTGTGCGTCGCCGGCTGCAGCAAGAGCGGCGACTGCCGCGACGGTGCGCAGTGCTACGAGGGCATCTGCCAGCCGAAGTGCAAGGCTGATACCGACTGCCGCTCCGACGGCCATGTCTGCCAGGACGGCGCCTGTGCCGAGCGACCCGGCAAGAAGCCCGGCGAGACCTGCGGCAGCGACAACGACTGCCAGTATCAGGCCTGCCTCGGCGGCAGCTGCGCCCTGTCCTGCCAGCGCGAGACCGCCTGCGGCGAGAGCCAGACCTGCACCCTCGATCGCGATGCCAGCAAGGTGCGCGGCTCGTGCATCGCTCGTCGCTCGGTGTCCAAGACGCCGCTGGTCAGCTGCCTAGACGATACGCAGTGCCAGCAGGGTAGCTGCTTGATGGGCGTGTGCTTGGTGCTGTGCCAGGATGCCCGCGACTGCAAGAGCCTGGGCGAAGACGCCGGCACCCCGCAGTGCGTCGAGCTACCGGCGCCGCTGCGCAAGCTGTCGACGAGCAAGTGGCCGCGCATGAAGGGCTGCCTGCCGGCCAACACCGCGCTGGCCGGGACGTACAAGGCCAGCGACACGCTGCTGGTGCCGGCGACCGCGCGATCGGCGACGTTTGTGATGAGCGCCAAAGATCAGAACGACGCGATCGAAGTCGGGATGCAGTGGATCAATGACGCCAGCGGCAAGGATGTGTACGTCGTGCCGTCGCCAGCCGATCCCAACGGCTACTTCCGTCAGGCCATCCGCCATCAGCCGAACCTTGGCAGCTCGACGCTGCTCCTGTCGGGGGCGCCGCAGCGGCTGCCGCTGGCGTCGGCGCCGTATCCCTTCCAGGCCTTTGGGCTGGACCACATGACCATGCTCAACACCGATGCGCAGGTCACGGTCGTCTATAAGCTGGCCGATGCCTCGCCCAAGACCAAGACGACCGGCCGGCTGCCGCTGCGCATCCACATCACCGATATGTCGGGGCTGCCGAGTAGCTGCAACCTGCGCACGCTCAAGGCCAACAACGCGGCGATGCTGCTGGAGCCGATGGTGCGCAAGCTGCAAGCCATCTGGGGGCAGGCCAACTCGGGAATCACGTTTGGCCCCATCGACTTTGTCGATAGCGATGCCCCAAATTCGATCGATGCCAACAGCGATACCAGCCTGGGCCGCGCGCTGCAGGCGGCCTCGAAGAACTCGGGCGGAGGGTCGGATCTGGTGCTGGTGCGGGCCATCAATCCGAACGGCGTGCTCGGCATTGCCGGCGGCATTCCCTCGGCTCCGGGCCTGAAGAACAACCCGCGCACCGGCGCGGTGTTCGCCACCAGCCTGCTGTGCGCTGGCGTCGGCTACACGCTGGAGTCACTGGGCCAGACGGCGGCGCACGAGCTAGGTCACTCGTTTGGCCTGTCGCACGCCATTGAGTCGCGCGGCCAGACCGATGCGCTGGGTGATGGCGTAAACCCGTCGGAGTCGACCAAGCAGGGCAAGGCGAACCTGATGTACTGGTCGGCCGAGGGCGGCGAGAGCCTGACGGCCGAGCAGGGCCAGGTGCTGCGCTCGATGCCGCAGGTTCGCTAGCCAAGCCGGCTGTCTGCTGCGCCACAGAGCCGCGTATCAGCCCCGTACGAAGCCCGTTTACCGAGCCCGTTTACCTAGAGAGACGACGATGAAACGAGCGACCTTGACCGCCCTGTTTGCGCTCCTTCCAATCTGGGGCAGCGCTGTCCCCGAGGCGACGGCAGCCCCGCGCTACAAGCACCTGTCGCGGCCGCGGAGTGCGCCCAATGCCAAGACCCCCGCGCAGCTAGAAGCGGCGGTGCGCACCTTGCTGGAAGGCTACGAGCCGCTCGATGTCGGGCACGGCATGGCCGAGCTAGGAGCGCCGGCCGCCGAGGTCCTGCTGCGTCTGATCCAGGCCCCGAGCACGCCGGAGCTTGTGCGTCTGCGCGCGGTCGAAGCGCTGGGCTACGTCCCGACGCCGGCCGGTCAGGCCTATCTGCGCGAGACCGTGGCCAAGATCGGCACCGTCGATGACGAGCGTGTCTTTACCCTGGCGGCCGCGCTGCGCGCCCTCGGCGGCTTTGGCGCCAGTGAGCTTCCATCGGTGTCGCTGTTCCTAGAGCACGCAAGCCCAATCGTCCGTGAAGCGGCGGCCGCCGGGATGGCACAGATGCGCTCTGATACCGTCCTGCCGGCCCTGCAGCGGCGCCTCGCCGTCGAGCGCGATAGCGGCGTCAAAGAGACGCTCAGCAACGCCATCTCGCGTCTGGCGGCTGCCCCTAACCCCGCCATCCGTCGCTAAGCCGTCTCGTTGCGCGGGTCGGCGTGGGCCGCCGCGCGGGCTCCGCGATAGAGCAGGAAGGCCGACAGCAGGCAGGCCAGCGGGGCCACCAGCAGTGATCGGCGCATCTGGAAGGGATCGCTGGCCACGCCCAGCACGTCGTTGAGCTTGCCGATGCAGGGCGGTGCGATGCCCGCGGCAATGGCGTTCACGATGAAGAAATAGACGCCGACCCCCAGGCCGCGCAGCTTGGGCCCAGCGATGTCTTGCATGTCGGCAGCGGCCGGCCCCAGCCACGACAGCCCCGTCCCCATCAGCACGCCGTAGCACACGAAGAACAGCCGCAGCGAGTCGGTCTGCAGCAGGCACAGCCACGTCGCCGCCGAGCACAGCGCCATCACGGCACAGAACAGCATGCGTCCCCCGCGATGGCGACGTCGCCAGGCATCGGCTCCCAGCCCGCCGACGACCGAGCCCAGCAGGCCTCCGATCGTCGCCGCGATCCCGGTATACAGCCCGACCTCCGACAGCGGCAGGCCGCGCGTCCGCGACAGATAGCTGGGCAGCCACATGCTCAGACAGGTCGCGGCCATCGACGAGAACGCGTAGCCCAGGTAGTGGTAGCGCAGGGCGGGGATGGAAAACAGGTGGCGGATCTCGGCCGCGCGGCTGGGGGGCGGCTCGGTGGCTGGGGTCGCTGCCGGCTTGGGCGCCGCGGCGGGCTCGGCCTCGACATCGCGCTGACCGCGTCGGGGCTCGCGCAGCAGGTACACGACGATCGACAGCAGCACGCCCGGGAAGCCGAGCAGGAAGAACGCCCAGCGCCAGCCGTACTGCTGGCCCAAGCGCCCGCCGAGGTACAGCGCCAAGCCAGCACCGATCGGAATGCCGGCCGAATACAGCGCGCTCGCCGTGGCGCGCAGGCGAGGGGGAAACAGATCCGACAGCAGAGACAGCGCCGCCGGACCCAGCGTCGATTCGCCGACGCCGACCAGCACGCGACACAGAAACAGCGTCCTGAACTGGCCGGCAAAGCCGGTCATCCCGGAGCAGACGCTCCAGATCAGC
>DAORCZ010000131.1:0-7076 GCA_035345735.1 Pseudomonadota bacterium
CGACGCAGCCAGCGCGATCGCCGAGCCGATGCAGCGGCTAACGCAGCTCGCCCTCGGCATTGGGCAGGGCTTCACGGCCCTACGGGACACGGGGTCTCTCCCCGACGGCAAGCAACCTCCGCCGATAGCCGCCCAGCTCGCGCTCCTCGACGACCAGCTAGGTCAGCTGATCGCCAGTGCGGCCCAAGCCAGCGAGGTAGTCCGCGCTCTGCGGGTGTATGCCCGACCCGACCCCGGGCCTTACGCGCCGCCCCCAGCCCCCGAAAGCCCAACGCAAAAACCTGCCGAAAAACCCGCCCCCATGGGACCTGACCAGGCGGCAGCCCTCCGCATGGCCGGCCGCGGGTGCAGCGGTTGACGACGAAAAACGACATATCCCTGCGAGTCGATTGCCGCCCGCATGACTTCCGCAGTAAACTAGGTGCCTGGCATGCGGATCGGTCTCTTCTCTGACACCCACGCTAACCTCGAAGCACTCGAGGCAGTCCTCGATTGTTTCGCCATGGCGCGCGTGGATAAGCTCGTGTGCCTCGGTGACACAGTAGGCTACGGGGCTGACCCGAATGGCTGCTGCGATCTGGTGCGTAAGCACGCCGCGTTCTGCATCCTTGGCAACCATGATGCGGCCGTGGCAGGACGCATGGATTATTCCTACTACTACGACGCGGCGAGGCAGGCTCTCGACTACCACGCCTCGATCCTGACGCAGGAAAACATGGTGTGGCTCAAGAGCTTGCCGTACGAGCGGCGCGAGGGCCACGTCTGTTACTGCCACGGCTCGCCGGTGAACCTCGAAGAGTTCGAGTACATCTTCTCGACCGAGCAGGCGGCACGCTGTCTGCCGTTTTGGGATCAGCTCTCGGACGTGACCTTTGTCGGCCACTCGCACCTGTGCAAAGCGTTTGCGCTGTCCCGGCACGAGGTTCACGAAGTCGTCGCACAAAGATTCGAAATTCGCGCCGGCTACAAGTACATCATCTCGGTCGGCTCCGTCGGTCAGCCGCGCGACTACGACAACCGCGCCAGCTACTGCATCTACGACGATCAGAGCCGCATCTTCGAATTCCGCCGCGTCGCTTATGACATCGACAGCGCCGCCCAGAAGATCTTCGAAGCCAACCTAGAGCCGAACTTCGGCAACCGCCTTTACATCGGCGTCTAGCGCGCGGCGGGCTGCCTCTCCCCGCTCCCGTTCTTCCTCCCCTCACGTCGCCTTCCCACCCGATCTAGCGGTCTGCAACATTTGCGGCACAAGCTCCGCGGGCCCTGCGATTTTGCTCGTCGTCAGGCTATAATCCCCGTCGGATGACCGCGAATAGCCAGCTTGCGAAGCCCTCTCGGGATGCCGTCACTGATCTGTCCGATGCCGCCACCATGCTTTATGGCGGCCGCTACGAGCTGATCGACTTGGTCGGGGCCGGTGGTGCCGGCACCGTGTATCGCGCGCGCGATGTCGAACTGGACGAAATCGTAGCGCTCAAGGTGCTGCGCAAAGAGCTCCTGGGCAGCGGCACGATCCTGGAAAACTTTCGCAGCGAAGTGAAGCTGGCCCGCCGCGTCACGCATCGCAATGTCGCCCGCATGTTCGACATCGGCGAGCAGGATGGCGAGCGCTTCCTGACTATGGAGTTCGTCGACGGAGATCTCCTAACCGGGAAGATCAACAGCGGTCCCGAAGGCAGCCCACGCCCGCTGTCGCTGCCGCAGGTACAAGACATCATCGAGCAGGTCTGTGCCGGTCTGACGGCGGCGCATGCCGTCGGCATCATCCACCGCGATCTCAAGCCCGATAACATCATCGTGGGCCGCGACAACCGCGTGGTGATCACCGACTTCGGCATCGCGCGCGCGTTGAAAAACGACAGCTCGCCGCAGAAGGAAGGCGAGTTCGTCGGCACGCCCGAGTACATGTCGCCGGAGCAGGCCGAGGGCAACCCGGTCGACATTCGCACCGACATCTATTCGCTGGGCGTTGTGCTGTTCGAGATGCTGACCGGTGCACTGCCCTTTGTCGGCACCAATCCGCTGGTCACCGCCGCCGCCCGCTTGCTGCGCCCGCCACCCGATCCGCGGAACAAGCGACCGGGCCTGCCTGACGCGCTGGCCCAGGTCATCCTGCGTGCCATGGCGCGACAGCCGCAGGATCGCTACGCCACAGCGGCCGAGCTAGCCCAGGCGGTAAGCACGGCCGTGCAGTCGATCACCGGCTCGTTCGACACCGTCGCCCCCCCGACCAGCAACCGCAGCACCGGCGCCATCGCCCCGATCATCGTCAACGGCACCGGGCTGACGCTCAACGGTCAGATCGAGCGGCGCGACAGCCCACCCACGATCAGCGGCGGCCTAAGCGGCGGGGCCAATCCCACCGCCCAGCGCAGCATCGCTGTCCTGCCCTTCCGCAACCAGGGCCCGGCCGAAGATGGCTATCTGGCGGAAGGTCTGACCGACGATCTCATCGATGGCCTGTCGATGCTGCCCAGCTTGCGCGTACGCAGCCGCGGTGCCGTCGCTGCGCAGCTTCGCCAACTGGGCAACGACGTACCCGATCCGACCGTAGTCGGGCGGGCGCTGGGAGCTGAGCTCTTGGTCGATGGCTCGGTTCGACGAGCCGGCAACGCGCTGCGCATCGCGGCCCGGCTACTCACCTGCAGCGACGGGACTCAGCTATGGGCCCAGCGCTTTGACCGCCCCGCCGCCGATGCCCTGATGGTCAGCGACGAGGTGGCCCAGGCCGTAGCCGGCGCCATGCTAGACGGCCAGATCGTGCCGCAGCGCGCCGTGCTCAAGGACGCCGATGCCGTCGACCTGTACCTGCGGGCGCGGACGCTTTATCACCAGGGCGGCATGGACAATCAGCAGCAGGCGATCGCGCTTTACGAGCAAGCGCTGACCATTCGCCCTGACGATCCGATGCTGCTATCGGCGTATGCGATGTCGCGGGCCAAGCTGTGGTTCTTCGGCGTCGGCGGCCAGGGAGAGCTGGCGCGGCAAGCGGCGGAGCGCGCCATTGCCGTGGCCCCCGACCGCGCCGACTCGCAGTTGGCCATGGCCATGGTCTGCTTCTATCACGGCGACGCCGTCGGGGCGCTCACCCACGCCCGCGAGACCGTGCAGCGAGCCCCCAACAACGCCGAGGCCTACGACCTGATCGGTCGCATCCTCGCTGAGACGGGACCGGCAAGCTCGGCGCTGCGCTATCTAGAGCGCGCCTATGAACTCGACAACGCGGTAGGGCTGCGCACCGTCCTCGATCGCGTTCGTGTCAAGGCGCTGCAGGGGGAGTGGGCCGAGGTCGAGCCGATGCTAGAGCAGGCCGAGCGCAACGGCCTGCCGCTGAACGCGACGTGGATCATCCGAGCGCGCTTCGCCGGTTGGCAGAGCGACCGCGTGGCCGTGGCAACGCGTCTCTTGCAGCACCCCTACATTCAGGGCGGCCAGAATCCCCGCACCCGCAGCTTGCTCCAAGTGATCGCCGGCGACATGTCAGAGGACTTTGACAAGCTCTTCTTTTCGAACCTGTCATCGGATCAGTCGAGCCCGCGCAGCCGGACCTTCTTCTTCCAGCTCAACACCGAAGCCTGCATGGTGCGTAAGCAGCACGATGCCGCGATCCGCGCCCTGGCCCGCTCGGTAGACGCAGGGCTTTTCGACTGGCTGTGGCTGGATCGCTGCCCGCTGCTCGCCGACCTGCGCCGCGATCTGCGCTTCCAAGCGCTGCGCAAGATCGTCGTCGAACGCGCCACCCGCATCCAGAGCGTGCTGCGAAAGTAGGACGGTCTCTAGCTGCGGCTGCAGGTCATGGCGCAGACGCCGCGCTCGGCTCCGGCGGGCTTCTCGCAACCACCCTGGCACTCGAAGTCGGACCCGCAGCTGGCGCCGGCTGGCTTGGGGGCCTGGCAGACATGGCCAAAGCAGCGCAGGCCAGCGGCGCAGTCGCCCCCCGAGCAGGCCTGTCCCGGTCCGGCGACCCGCCCCGCGATGCACTGACCGCGCCCGCAGCGATCGTCGGCCCCGCACTGCACCGACATCACGCAGGACTCGCCGCGAGCGTGAAACGACTCGCAGACGTGGCGCAGGTTGCAGAAGCCGGCGCACTCACGATGCGAGGCGAACTGCGGGTGCGGCTCGGTCAGCATCGACATGCGCAGGTAGGCCGCCAGACCATCGACCGCCAGACCACAGCGCTCGCCTTCGCCCCGCGGGACCCCACAGACCCCACTCGCCGTGGGGCCGGCACCGTGACAGAACAGGCCCTCCTGACACTCCAGGCTTGATCGACAGCGCGCCCCAGCCGCCAGGGTTCCGTGCAGCACGCCGCGACACTCGGCAGGGAGCTCGGGCGGCCAAGGACCGATCCAGTCGCAGCCGCTGTAGAGCCGCCCCAGACCGGCCACGCAGCTCGCAAGCGCTGGCTCGTCGATGCGCACCGCCCCACTGCGCTGAGCAAAGGTCAGCACACGGACGCAGTCACTGTTCAGCATCAGGCCTGTGGTCGATTGGCAGCACGCCTTGCGCCGGGCCGCGGGCAGCTCATGCAGCGCCCGACACAGCGTCTGCGCCTGTGGGCTCTCTGCTCCATCGAGCTGGCTGGGATAGACCGGCCGCGTCTCCTCGACGGGAGGCGGCGCGCCGGGTGGCATGGGCAGGCCCTCGACGGCGGGGGCAGCTGCCGCCACTGGTCCCGTTGGCCCGGCGGCCCGCGGCGGCACCGACGGCCCGCGCTGACAGGCCAGGCTCAGCAGGGAAAGACCGGCCAGCGCCAGCGGCAGTAGGCGGCCGGCACCGACGGGACTACGCACAAATAGAAGCAGGTCGCGGGGGGCCGTCGACATCTCCGTACCCCTCATCATGGCGCCGATCCCGTCGCCGTGGCCAGCGCAGATCCGGTCGGTGGCGCAGTCGGCGGCAAAGGCGTCGGGGCGGCCAGGGGACCAGCAAGGGCAAGGGCTGCCGCCGCATCATCGACGTCGAACTGTGGGTTCCGCCGCACGGCGTCGGCGGCCAGCCGCTGCGCGCCGTCTTTGTCTCCAGTCGCGGCGTGGATGGCGGCGGCGTGATACAGCACGCGGGCATCGCGCAGGCCCAGTCCCAGCACGCCCGGACCGTCGATGATGCGACGTGCCTCCGCCGCTTGCCCCATGCGGAACAGCACCCAGGCCTGCACATCCAAGGTGTAAGGATCGCCGCGACCGCGACGCTCTTCGTCGATCAGCTCTTTGGCGACATCGAGATGCTGGCCACGCTTGGCGAAGTAGTACGCCAGGGTCCGCGGGTCGCTGCGCCGGCCCTGCTTTTCGAGCTGCGCGTACGCGGTCGCGGCCCCGCCGGCATCGCCCGCCAGGCGCCGCGCATCGCCCAGCAGCAGCAGCGTCTCGGCAAGCGGCGACAGATCATAGGCCCGCGAGAGCAGCGGCACGGCGGCCGCGGCCCGTCCCCCCGACAGCGCAACCTGGGCTCGCCCGACCAGCGCCGGCGGATACTGCGGCAGCGTCTTTTCGGCCAGGGCGAAGCCGGCCTCTGCGCCTTCGTAGTCGCCTTCGTGCCAGAACAGATACGCAGCTTGCACGATGGCCCAGGCCCGCGTCTCGGTATCTCCCGACCGGCTCTGCGCTGCGTCGATGGCCAGGCGGATCGCCTCTTTGGCTTCGGCGCTGCGCCCGTGCAGAAAGTGCAGATAAGAAGCCCGCGAGTACGACGGCAGGTTGGGCTTGAGCGCCATCATGTGCTGCGCGGCTTCTTCAGCTGCGGCGATCTGCCCGGTCTCTAGCAGCGCATCGCTGAGCGTGCCCCAGGCCATGGGGTCGAAGTCGTTGCGGCGCAGGATTTGCTCGGCCACTTTCTGCGCATCGGCGAAGCGGTGATCGTTCATCAGCACCAGGGCGCGCAGGTTGAGCGCCAGCGGACTGCCCGCTTGCAGGCGCAGCGCCATGTCGGCGCAGGCATCGGCGTTGCGATAGAAGCCCGGCTCGGCGGCCTCGCGGGCTCGTCGGACCCAAAGCTGACCCAGCAGCACCCAGCTCTCCAGCTTGTTCGGGAAGCGCCGTGCCTTGTCTTGCAGCGCCGCAAGCTCCGTGTCGAGCGGCGTCGGCTGATCTTTGCTGGGCGGCATCAGCGCCATGCGCTCGGCAAGCTGCGGCTCAAGCTGCGGCGCCAGCAGGGGCGAGCGCTGAGCAGCTTCCGCAGCCGCCGCAATCGCTGTCGCTTCAAGCTCACTGCGCGTCGCCTTGCCCGACCGTTCTGTGACGGCATCGGCGCGCTGACAGCCACTGTGGGCTGCCAGCTCCAGAAACAGTGCACCTACCGCCAGCCCCCGGTGAATCATCCGCTGAAATCGCCGCGCACGCATCGTCTGCTCGCCCCCTATAAGCCATCGACCCTGAAACGCATCGCTCGATCGATGCATCGCTGCATCGAAAACATGACCACCCATCTGCTCAATCGCTGGGTGAGGTGGGCAGGTGGTGTGGCCCACCCCACCCAGGCTTGTGCGCAGCCGGCGTCATGGCCCGTTGCTCGCAAGACGGCTCCAGCCAAGGCCAGACTTCCCGGCTACGGCGTCGCCTTGCCGTGACCTTCGTTCGAGCCCTGCCACGGCAGCGGCAGCCAGGGAATCGACGTCAGGAAGTTCTTGTCGTTGTAGTCCACGCCATCCGAGATGCCGCTCGTGGCCTTGGTCAGCAGCAGCGACAAGAGCACGTCGGTGACATCCGCCTGTTCGCGGTTGGCCTGCGCGCCGACCAGCGAGCGGCCATTGGGGAAGGCCGGATCCAGGCCCATGTCGATGCGAATCACGTCGCCAGTCGCCGTCACGTTGTGCGCGTTGGCGGCCGGGAAGTTCTTCAGGTTGATGACATCGACGATGTCGCCGCGATCGTACTTGAACGGCGTCGGGTCTACGCCCAGCGCGGTGTAGATGCCAACCGCTTCGGCATCGCGCACCACCACCGGGTTAAGGAAGTACGGGAAGTAGTACGACTCACGGGCGGGGCGATCGTAGTTCCAGCGATCCTTGTCCTGCAGACCGATGACCGCTTCGTTGATCAGCGGCAGACCCAGGCGCGACACCTGCACCCACG
>DAORCZ010000131.1:7176-12743 GCA_035345735.1 Pseudomonadota bacterium
CCGATGACCGCTTCGTTGATCAGCGGCAGACCCAGGCGCGACACCTGCACCCACGGTCCGTAGTTGAAGGTCTGGCCGTTGCGCAGACGGATGCTGATCTGACGACGGCTGGCCGAGGCCCAGACGCCCAGAAGCTGCGCATCGCTGGCGCCGCTGGTCGGCGCCTGGCCGCTGGCGGTCAGCTTGGTAGTCGGGATCTCGATGGCGATGGCGTGGACGTTGTAGCCGGCGACACCGTCCTGGGCCGTGCCCTTCATGCGCAGACCGGCGAGATCGAAGACGCCGCCGAGATCGACGTAGAAGCCGTCATCGCGCGGACCGGCCCACACCTTGCCACCTTCGCTGGTCGGCTTGATGAAGGTCGCGGCGAAGGCGTCATCATAGTTCGCCGAGGTCGCCTGGCCTTTCTGGAAGTTGGTATAGGTGCGCGGACCGATGCGCGGCGGCGCGACGGGCACAGCATCGGCGATGGTGGTCGGGCGACCGTTTTCAATGCGGATGACGCGCATGGTCATCTTCTGCCCCGAGAGCTGGCTGAAGAATTCCTTGCCGCCGCCCGGCGGGGCGCTCTTGTTGGCAACGTCGACCGGCGCGATCGGCGTCTTGGTGAACTGGAACTGATAGGTGTAGACGTCGGCCAGGCTGCTCGGGCCGCGGGTGATGTGCAGCTCGTACAGCACGTCGGGCGAGAACTCGTGGAAGTTGGGGCCACCGGCCGGCTCTTCGAGCGGGTTGTAGCCCAGAACGACGTTGAGGCTGGCGTGGCTGGTCGGCGTGACCCAGGCCCAGACGTCGGTGTTGTCGGCCGCAGGATCGTTGGAAATCGCCGGGGCCTCGCGGTGGCTGGATGCCTGCGCACTACCGGCCAGGCCAGCCAGCGCCGACAGCGCCAGCAAAGAACTCGTCAGAATTTTCTTCATAGTCATCGTTGTCTCCAAGCAAAGGGCGTTGGCTGAACTATTTGAATTCGATGCGATAGACGATGCCGCTACCGCCGGTCCCGACGGTGACCCCGCACCACGAAAAGACGTCGGCGTTCTTGGCGCGATGCAGGCCACCGGCGTCGGGGTTGTTCTCTAGCCCGGCGTTGATGCTGCTGACTTCGCGCGTGTCGACGTTGATGCGATACACGGTGGCAGTGCCCAGCGTCGCGTCCTGGCCCGACACCAGCAGGGTCTTGCCGTCCTGGCTGGTGGTGATGCCGGCGGGATAGCCGACGCGAATGCCGGACGCGATCTCGGCTGGCGTGCCGCTGTCGACCTGATAGACGCTCGACAGGCCGCTATCGCCCTGCGCGGTGTTGGTGACGTAGACCTGACCGGTGCGACTGATCGCCACGCCCCCCGGATCAGTCAGCGGATCGCCGGCCGCCACTGTCTGCAGCCCGCCGGCCAGCTTGAAGACGGAAGCTCGTCCATCGTTGCCCGTGCCGGTGAACCACACGACGTCGTTGTTGTCCTGGCGCGTCACTTCAACGCCGCGCGGCCGCAGGCCCTGCGTCTCGGGCAGCGCGGTGGGTGTGCCGCCGCCAACCGGCAGGCTGAACACTGCACCTGACTTGCTGTCGCCCGCCGGATCGTTGGGATCGTGCCCAGCGCCCGAGTCAGCGATGTACAGCGTGCCGTCATCGCTGCTGATCGCGATGCCAAATGGCGAGACAAGCGGCGCGCCGACAAACACTGCGGTCGCGGCCCCGCCTGCGGCATCGACGCGATAGACGCCCATGCCCATGCCGTTGTTGCTCATCGCCGTGAAATAGAACGTCTTGCCGTCGCTCGTCGGTACGCTGTCGAGCGGCAGCGTGTAATCGCCGGCCGTGGTCGCGGCGGCTGGCGTGAAGTTCGCCCCCAGGGCAGGTGGCCCGTTGCTGCAGGACGCCACACCCAGGCTGAGTCCCAGCCCAAGCACGGCGACTGGCAGCCTGCTGCGCCAGCGCTTTAAGCAAAGTCTTCCTGTCATTCTTGTCCCCTCTCTGTAAAGCGGGCGAGCCCAGCCCTGACACCAGCGCGGGGCAGTGCCCGCCCACCCCGATCTACGGTGAGCATGCGTGGGCGGTTCCCAACGGTCTCGTTCTGCCGACGTAAGATCCCGGGCTTGGGGATCGAAGATCGGGCCAAGGCGCAACGCCCCCAGGGAAATTCGCAGCCGGCCCGCCCTGGCTCTTGACCCACCCTGACAGATGGCTGACATCTCTACCCCACCATGAAGCTCACCGATTGGTTGATGCCGCGCGATGTGCCCTGGGCCGGACGGCTGCGCCCGTTGCTGTATGCGCTTGCCCTGCTACCGGCGTGCAGCGGCGGCGGCGCGCAAGCCCCCAAGACCCGACCGCCCCCGCAGGTCGTCGTCCAAAAGCCGCAGCGGCGCGATGTCCCGATCGAAGCCAAGGCGCCGATCGATCTGCGCCCGCTGCAGCTTGTCGACATCGGCAGCAAGCAGCTTGGCTATCTATCGGCCGTGCTGGTCGAGCGCGGCGATCGCGTGCGGCGGGGTCAGCTGGTGGCCCTGGTGCGGCCCAGCGATCTGCCGGATCAGCTGCGCTCGGCGCAGAGCATGCTGGCCCAGGCGCAGGCGGCGCTGACCCTGGCGCGCTCGAACCGCGGTCGCCTCGGCGAGCTGGCCCCAAGCGGCGTGGTGTCGATGCAAGAAGTCGAGCAGAGCCGCACCGCACTGAGCCAAGCCGAGGCGCAAGAGGTCGCGGCCCAGGCCCAGCTGGCCGCCATCGCCACTCGGCTGGGCGAGACCCGCATCGACTCACCAATCGACGGCGTGGTGATGAGCCGCAGGCTCGATCCCGGAGCCCTCGTCGGCCCGAGCAGTCCGACGCTTCTCTCCGTCGCGCGCATCGATCGCCTGAAGGTGTTGATGCCGGTGCGCGAGCGCGACTCGCAAAACCTGCAGATCGGGCAGAGCGCAGTCGTGCGCTTGGATGCTCGCCCGGGCGAGACCTATCCCGCGCAGATCGTCCGCATGGCCCCTGGCTTCGATCCGGTCACACGCACGCTGGATGTCGAGCTGCACCTCGACAACCCCGAGGGCAAGCTGCGCCCCGGCATGTACGGCCGGGCGGCGCTGCAGGTGGCGCTGCATCCCCAGACGCTGGTCCTGCCCGAGGCGGCGATCTTGGGCAAGAGCGGCAGCGTAACCGATGACGAGAGCGAGTCCGAGCCAGCCGGCGCCGCGCCCCCCACCCCGCCCGCCGATGCAACCCCTGGCAAGTCGCGCTTCGTGTACCTGGTCGATGCGCAGAACCGCGTCCGCAAGCGCCCGGTCAGCCTGGGCTACGACGGCGGTACGTGGCTTGAGATCCGCGCTGGCCTAGCCGACACCGATCGCGTCATCACCGCCGGGGCCGACGTCGTCACCGAAGGCATGGAGGTCCGCCCCGTCGAAGGCGTCAACGTCTATTCCGGCACCAAGCCCGGAGGCGACAGCAAACCCGCCGCGCCAACGCCGCCCCCCCCAACCGGAGGTGCCCATGTGGCTCACTAGGCTGGCGCTGCGCAATCCCATCCTGATCCTGATGCTGTCTTTGATGACCATCGTCCTCGGCTTGCAAGCCCTGGGGCGACTCTCGGTCGATCTGTTTCCCAACATCACCATCCCGGTGGTGCGCGTCGTGACCTTCTATACCGGCGCCAGTCCTGAGGCCATCGAGAAGGCGATCACCGTTCCCATCGAGCGGGCCGTCGCCGCCGCTCCCGGCATCGAGCGGGTCGAGAGCACCTCGAAGCAGGGCGCATCGATCGTCAGCGCCTGGTTCAGCTACGACACCAACCTGGACAACGCGCAGTTTGAAGTGCAGCAGCGCGTGGCGCAGATCCTCAACACCCTGCCGCCCGGCATCTCGCAGCCCTATGTTCTTCAATTCGACATAACGAACATTCCTATCGTAAACGTCAACATGTCGAGCGATGCGCTCGACGAGCGGCAGCTCTACGACCTGGCCTATAACGTCATCGAGCCGCAGCTTGAACGCCTGCCCGGCGTTGCCTCGGCTACACCCGGGGGCGGGCAGCAGCGCGAGATCCTGGTCGATGTGAAACCCGGCGCGCTGCGCAGCCGCGGCCTGGCCCTGCTCGATGTCGTGCGCGCGGTGCGGGGCACCAACCTCATCCTGCCCAGCGGCAACCTGCGGGCCGGCGATCGCGACTACAACCTGTTTACCAACACCCAGATCGCAAGCCCGCGCGATCTGCGCGATGTCGTCGTCGCACCCGGCGATGTCCTGGCCAGCCAGAGCCCGGGAGGCGAAGCGCGACCGCCGGTCCGCATCGCCGATCTCGCCGAGGTGCGCGACACCAACGCCGAGCAGGCCAACATCGTCCGCGTAAACGGCGTGCGCGGCGTCTACATCCGTGTGCTCAAGCAGCCCAGCGCCAACACCATCTCGGTCGTCGATGCGGTGCGCGCCGCCCTGCCACACTTGCGCGGCGTGCCGCCCTCGGTGCAGCTCTCGATCTCGTTCGATCAGTCGGCCTACATCCGCGCCGCCATCAAGGCGCTAGAGCACGAAGCCATCCAGGGCGGAGCGCTGGCCATCCTGGTCATCTTGATCTTCCTGCTCAGCCTGCGCGCCACCGCCATCATCGCGGTCGCGATTCCGCTGTCGATCGTCGCCACCTTCATCCTGCTGTACTTCTCGGGACAGACGCTCAATGTCTTTACGTTGGGCGGCTTGGCCCTGGGGGTTGGGCGGCTGGTCGACGACTCGATCGTCGAGCTGGAAAACATCCACCGTCACCTCGCGCACAGCCGCTCGCGCACCGCCGCCGTGCTGGATGCCGCGCAGGAGGTGGCGATGCCGATCCTGGTCTCGACGATCACGACGATCATCGTCTTCTTCCCGGTGCTGTTTCTGACCGGCGTGGCCCGCTACCTGTTCATCCCGCTGGCCATGACCATCAGCTTCGCGCTGATCATGAGCTTCTTTGTCTCGCGCACCGTGACGCCGCTGCTCTGCCTGCGCTTGCTCAAGGCCCAGGGACACGGCCCCGGTAGCTCGCCCGGCCTGCCCGTCTCGACGGGATCGCGGCTGCTCGCACGCATCGCGGCGGCGCTCGATGGCATGGATCACGCCTATGCCCGCGCCCTGACCTGGGTGCTGCGCCATCGCGCGCTGACCATCTTGCTGATCCTTGCCCTGTGTGGCGCCTGCGTGCCGTTGTACTTCCGCATCGGCAGCGAGTTTTTCCCGACCAGCGATGAGAGCCAAATCTCGATCACGCTGCGCGCCCCGATCGGCACCCGCGTCGAGCGAACTGAAGAGGTTGCAACCCGCATCGAAGCGGTGGTGAACAAGAACCTGCAGAGCGGATCAGGCTCGCTGCTGCGCACGCTGACCTCGGACTTGGGGCTGCCCGGCGGACGCACGGCACTGTTCACGGCGGCCACTGGCCCGCACTCGGGATCGGTACAGATCAACTTGGCCCCCCGCAGCGAGCGCACGATCGCGGATCAGCAGATCACCGAAAAGCTGCGCGGTGCCCTGCGCGAAGGCTTTGCTGGCGTGCAGACCTTCTTTTTCACCGGCGGCATCGTCAAGCGCATCCTCAACTTCGGGGCTC
>DAORCZ010000132.1:0-4027 GCA_035345735.1 Pseudomonadota bacterium
CTGGAGCGATCGGGGGACGTGCTCGTCGTGCTGAAGTTCGACAGGGTGAGCCGGTCGATCCGCCACTTCTGCGAGCTTTACGAGACGTATTTCAAAGACGGCGAGAAAGAACTGGTCGCGATCCGTGAGTCCATTCGGCTCGACTCCGCGCTCGGTCGCGCGCTGATCAACATCCTTCTCGTCTTTGCGCAGATGGAGCGCGAGGCGACGGGCGAGCGCACGCGCGAGGCCATCCATCACATTCGCCAAAGCGGCTATCACTTCGGCAAGGTGCCGTATGGCAAGAAGACAATTCCAGCACATGACCACCCGCGGATGAAGGTGTTGGTGGATGACGACAACGAGCTGGCGGTCATCGCTCAACTCAAAGCGTGGGCAGCGCAGGATGTCGGCATCACAGAGATGGCACATCGCTTGAATGCTGCGGGCACGCCACCGCCGCAGGGCGAGCGTTGGACCAAGAGCCTGATCTACAACCTGCGCCTGCGGCTCAGCCACATCCAACCGCGCCCGGTCAACGAACGCCACCACACCGACGAAGAACTCAAAGCGTGCATGGTCGATCTGCGCAAGCGTGGACACACGCAGCGGCAAATCGCCTCGATTCTGAATGAGCTGGGCTTTCTGCCGCTAAAGGGGCGTCGCTTCACCGAGAGCAGCGTACGCAAGCTCTTGGTTCGCTGCCGCGAGACGCAGCTACTAACGCCGCGCCGTTTCTTGGAAGCGATGCTCGAACGCCTGCGGCAAGAGCACGAAGCGGCGGGCCATGAAGCGCCGTTTGCGCGGCCAGGCTATCCGAAGCTGGCGAAGGTGCTTACGGAAGCGGGCTACTGCACGCCAAAGGGGCGCGGGCACTGGTGGCCAGCGCAGGTGCAGCAGCTCCTGGAAGGTCGATATGACCAGTACTACGGTGCGCGATCGGCGTCCACATTGTCGTCGTAGAAGGTTCAGTGCCCAAAGCGTCGGCGTGTGAACCTGAGCTGCGAGCTCACGGGCTCCGCTTGGTTCGATTCGCCGCGTTCCGTTTTGTGGCCGCAGCGCCGCCGGAAGAGGGCGTGGGTTCGTCGGGCTTGGCTTGCGTCGTTGCTGTCTGATCGCGGATCTGAAGCTGTCCGTTGAACGGCATTGCATCGAGGCGCACGTTCAGCGAGCCATCGGTGTTCACAAAAGCGAGGCCGACGCGCAGCCAGTGCCGACTTGAGCCGCGCTCGACGATAGCGTAGACGACCTTGAACTCAGCCATGGGGCCTCGCGACGTGCCGAGGGAAGCGATTCCGGGCGAGCGATGACACGGCGGTTCTCCTGTTTCTGGGCGGTGGGTTGGGAATGGGTGGGGCCGCGACCTCGTCGAACGCGGTGCGTTCGCGCTCGGGACAGAGCAGGCCCAAAAGATCGTTCGCAAGATCGCGTTCGGCAGCGACGGTAGCGGTGGCGGTTCGAAGCTCTCTGCGGTTGCTAGGCAGGTGAATCAGCGAGGCATAGCGGGCGGCGTCTCGACGACGGCGCGCGAATTCGTACAGCGCTGCGGCGACCACGCGGCGCAGGCTGTCGGCGGCAACTCCGTCGAGGGACAAATACAGCCCCTCCTCACCAGGTAAGGGCAGGTCGAGTGCGTTGCACAGCCCGCGAAGCGTCTTCGATGCGGGGCGCCGCACTTGGCCGTGTTCCAGGTTGCGGATCGTCGCGGGGGAAAGGCCCGTCCGCTGCGCCACGCCTTCGCGCGAAAGGCCCAGGGCCTCGCGCCATCGACGCAAGACCATAGAGCCCCAACGCATCCAGTGATCGTCACGCATGGTCTTGCGCATGGGTCGCATCGCTCGACTACGCCGCAGCATCGGGATAGCGCAAGTTGAGGATCTCGACCCGCTGCATCAGCGACGATCCGCAGCGCGGGCAGCGTCGTAACTCGTGCAGGGTGCCGGCGTGAAACCAGTAGTTGTCCAGCGGCAGAGACCGCCACTTAGTGAGGTCCGCTTTCAACGCGTCGTGGCTCTGTTCACTGCAGGCGGAGGGTGGCGGCGAGGATCGCGGTTCAGCGACAGCAAGAGGGTGATTAATCGGGGCAATGTGAGTGGGCATGACAAGGCCTTCCGAAGCAGCGCGCAGACCTCCCCCAACCCCTGGCTAGACAGCGCCGGGACGGGCGTGCGAAGGTCCGCAGGTTTGGCAAATCGCCAATCAGCCAAGAATGCGATTTAGCGAATATCGCTAAGAAGCCTAGTTGCCTTCTCTGGAAAGTCAAGAAAAATGGTACTGTTGCCTGCCCACGTGGAAGGTGCGCGTGGCATCCTAAAGATGTCGCAAGCCGACTTGGCTGAGCTCTCAGGGGTCAGTCTCAACACCATCCGTTTTTTCGAGAGCGGTAGAACCACAACTCTCCGAGATGAGACGCTGTGCCGCATCCAAGCCGCTCTCGAGTCGTGTGGCATTGAATTTCTCAACGGTGGACGCCCAGGCGTGCGCTATCACCCTGATCGCGATCGTCGGCGGCTCGCTCGGTCGGAGTCGGCTAAGCCGATTGACTAGAGCAACGGCAACTGTTCCGTGGGTGAAACGGACTGCAAGCAGGCTTGACGTACCCGAGCGCCCATAGGCAGAGAGACATCATTGTCTTTATGTCTACCCCCCATGCGGCTTTCATTCGAGAGCGCGCTTCCATTCTGAGAGCGTCTCGTTTGCATCGTCGACGCTCATCGTCTCTCGCGCGATAAGCCCGCTCTCGATATCAGGGGGCAGACATGGCTGAAACTTCGACACGCGTGAGCGGTGCCCTGCGTCGACCAGGGAAGCGACGTCGGGCCAGCTGAGCGGGGTACGCACGGCGAGCGTGTCGATGGCTTGGCGAACGGCAACGCTGCTGTCGGCTGCGCCATCGGCGAAGGTAATGAACGTGTTAGCGGGAGAGACGCGCGCGCCGAGTTCCCGCTCAAGGAGGCCAGCGAGGACCCGATTTCCTGCGCCTCCGGCAAACGTCCACCAGCGGTAGCGACCGTCTGGATCTTCGACAAGCGGAAGGGGGGCATCGTCCAGGAATGCGTGTGATGTGCGCAAAGCTTCGATGGCTGTGACAGCTCGCTTGGACCACGAGGCGTCTTGCTGGCCATCGCGAAGTACACGTCGCATCGCCTGACAGAGCGCGCGAGCGAGAGACACCGGCTGCCCAAACCACCGGGGATAGCCGCCGGCTTCGGCAGGCTCGACGGAACAGGTTCCGCCCTTCCAATCGACGCCGACAATGCGCCACGGTCGACCGGCCAGCACAAAGTTCGGGCTCTGGCGCTCCTTGTCTTGAAGGAACGAAGCATCGACGACGCCAACCTCATTCTGACCATGCATCACGCGGAGCACGCGCGGCGTCGAAAACACCGCGTAGAGTTCGAGAAAATTGCGTGCGCCGTACAGACGCTCACCCCGCGCCCCCAGAGAAAGTCGAGCGTCAGCATCAACGAGAATTTCGTTCTGGGTCATGTGCCGAACGATGGCCTCGCGCTCTACGACGGAGACTTCCCGGAACGCTGCACAGCCTTCGAGCCATGTCCACCACGCGTGCGATGCGGCCCCCTGTTCCTGCATCGCCAGCGCAATGGCCTGGTGCGCCAGGACGTGCGGCGACCATGCCGATGGTGCAACCGGCTCAACGTAGCCACGTCTGAACAGGTCGATAATCGCGGCAGCTCGCAGCAGAGCATCGTCATCCGTTGCCAGAAAAGTGCAGTTCGCCGTGGTGCCGGTGCGGCGGCCCGTGCGCCCCATGCGCTGCAGGAAGGACGACACGCTGCTTGGGGCGTCTATCTGAATCACATGATCCAAGTCCCCGACATCGATACCCAGCTCCAGCGCAGAGGTCGCGACGATGACGCAGTTCGTCCCCTCTTCGAAGGCTCTCTCGGCTGCTGTTCTCTCGGAGAGCGCGAGAGACGAGTGCGAGAGGTAGACATCGACACCGCGCTGCGAGAGGCGGTGGCCCAGCTCCTCGACGCGCCGACGGCTGTCGACGAAGACCAGTCTTCGCGTTCCCGGGTACAGG
>DAORCZ010000132.1:4037-12719 GCA_035345735.1 Pseudomonadota bacterium
AGCGAGGCAAGCAGCGCCGCGTTGTCGAGTGTGCCCACGAAGTCCAGCGCCAGCTCTGGCGGCTTGCGCGCACCGCCCGGGTCGACCACCCGCTGTGGTCTTAGGCTGCTGCCACTGAGCCAAGCGGCGATAGTCGTCGGATCTCCCACGGTTGCGGAGAGGCCGATTCGCTGGATGTCGGATTCGGCAAGTCGAGAGATTCGCTCGAGGAGCGCCGCAAGGTGTGCGCCGCGATCGTCACCGGCGAATGCGTGAACCTCGTCAATGACCACCGCGCGAACGTGTGCCAGGAAGCGCCGCGCGGGTGTGCGCGTGCTGAGCAGCATCGCCTCAAGCGACTCGGGCGTGATAGCCAGGACGTCGGGCGGGTCGTCGATCATGCGACGGCGCACGGGCTCTTTGACGTCTCCGTGCCACTTGCCAGCACGCCTGCCGATAAGTCCAGTTAGGCGCGACAGCCTCGCCTCCTGGTTGTTCAGTAGCGCGCGGATCGGGGCGATATAGAGTACCGACACACCGTGCCAGTCCTCGACATCCATCTTTGACAGCAGGGGCAAAAACGCCGCTTCCGTTTTTCCGCCTGCGGTCGGGGCAAGCACGACGCAATTCGCGCCGTCTAGGATCGCTTCGGTCGCGAGCGATTGCACCGGACGCAGACCGCTCCAGCCCAGACCGTTTGCTATCTGGTATCGGACGGCAGGACTTAGGCGATCGATGGCCTCACGCGGCGACATCACAGGTCGATCTCGATATCGTCCAGCTTTTTGCCGGCGGCGGCGGCCTGCTCCTCCAGCGTAAGCTCGTCGGGGCTGATACGAATGTCGAGATCCTTGGTCGGGTCGAAGTCAGGGAAGAGGTCGACACGGTCGAGGATGGTCGCAACAAGCTTGCGTAAGAAAATGCGCGGTGCGACCCCGACCTTCCCACCGAGTTTCCCCGCCACCGTCGTCGCCAGCCTGGCGATCACGGCATCGCTGACGCGGGCCTTCATGCGGTCCGGCGATGCCGAGGGATACAGGTCGCGAACACGACGCCCCACTTCGATCAGTCGTTGCTGATCAAACGGGAAGAGGCGCACCTGGACATCGCGCGGGTTATCCCATCTGGCGTCACTGGAGAAGTCGACGTGCAGACGCTGAGCGAGCGGCGGCAGGCGCTTGACCCCATTCGGTCCGTCAAAGAAGGCAGGTGTACCCGTGATGAGCACATATAAGCCTGCGAAGCGCCCCCCGTACATGTCGTCGATGAGCTTGCGAATGGCCTCCAGGCTCTTGTCGCGGCTATCCGAGCGAACGCGCTGGATGGTTTCGACCTCATCGAGAATCAGCATCAGGCCGGGGCGACCACACTGCTGAAGGACGGCGAGCAGGCCGCGCAGGAAGCCAAGCGCGCCCGTGTGATCGACCTCGCCTTTGATGCCCGCTTGCCGCTTGATGTCTGCACTGACATTGGGCTGGCCCATCAGCCAGGCGATCAGCCCCTCGGCCAGTGCATGCTCTTGAGCGACCTCTGCAGCGTGGTAGGCGCGCAGGACCGCGGCGTACTGCGGTTGCACCGCACTCACGTCCTTGAGTCGCGCTTCGAGCAGGTCACCGACGCCCGCAGCCAGCGCCTTCAGATCGTCTGGATTTTTGAGCGTGCGCGAGACCTCTTCTTCAAGGCCCAGTAGCCACTGCGAGATGATCGCGCGGAATGCACCCGTATCCCACTCTGCGGTTCGCAGGCCCTCGGTAGCTCGTCGGTAGACCGTCTCTAAGCGATGCAGCGGTGTGTCGTTTTCTGAGACCTGGACCTCGGCGACAGCAAAGCCACGCGATAGCGCCTGCTGTTGATACCAGCGGGCGGTAAAGCTCTTGCCACACCCGAAGTCACCGCGCAGTGCTTTGAAGACAGCACCGCCGGTCGCGCAGCGATCAAGTTCCTCACCTAGTGACCCAGCAAAACGGTCGGTTCCTACTGCGAACAAATCAAGGCCGCGGCGCGGAACGGTCCCCCGACGCAGCGCTTCGATGACATCCTTTCGCAAAAGCACGCTCGGTGCGGTCATTCGGTCACTCCAAATTGCGAAAGGAGCCTTGCCTTCTGCAGCACGACGCGGCGACCTGCGACGTCGTGTTCCACGATGGCGAAGCCGTCCGCGTTCAGGACACCCATCCGCGCAATAGCACCTCCGACCTGGTGAGGTCGGACACCGGCCAAGCGGGCAAAGTCCGCAGCGGTCATCGCGCCGCCGGCGTCCACAAGGACTCCAAGCCAGGTCAGTACGCGCTCGATGTCGGGCTTCGGTATGCCGACGACGTGCTGCAAGAAGAGCTTGGAGCTGCGAAGGCGAGCCACGAGGGCCGGCTCGGTGTTCGCTTGCGGTGCTGGTATCGTCGATTTCGCCGGCTCAACAGCGATGAGCTGAAGTTGCTTCGTGGGCGGCGTGGGCTGCACGGCGACGGTTGAAGCCGCTGGACGAACGACCTTGAGCGCCCACCAGTCGGGTTCCGGCAGAACTCGACACGACAGCTCGACATCCTCACCCGCGACTCGGTCCAGCCACTCAGGAGCGATCAGGAACGCAGGGGCGACGGCCTCGGCCAACGACAGCCCACCATGTTCTCCATAGTGCGGCGCGCGGTTGGCGACCGACGTATCCCAAAGCGCCGCGATACCTGCCGCACCACGTGGCTTCCACGACGTCCTTGGAAGAAGCACTTCGTCGGCTTGAGGTTGTTCACCGTCGCTCAGCGTGCGCCAGCGCGCCCCTCCGTTGCGCCCAGGCGGCAGACGGCCAGGCAGCACGCGCATCGCGTCCCCAGCAACGTGGCCATGGTCGGCGACCAGCAAAACTGCACGCTCTGCGCCATCAGCCGCGCTCAGCAGCGCTTCCAGCGGCAAGATCGGCGTTCGGCTGTAGTCGACTGCAACCTGCAGACTGCCTTTTAGCTGCTCATCGATGGCATTGACCACGACAGCGACGATTCGGTTATCGCTGGCAATCGCCTGTTTGACTTCGTCGATCAGCTCATGCCCTGCGTGGATGTCGCGGCGGAAGAACACCGTCAGCGGCTCGTCCCCCACCAGTTCGCGAATGTGTGCGTTCGCAGCCCAGCGCGCGTCGTCGCGATCGGTGCCCTGGTCTCCGAAGCGCGGATCGGCCACCCCAGCGAACAGCGCGGATCGACTCACCTCGGTTAGCGTCGGTGCAGCAGCCAGCACGGGAGGGATCGGCAGCTGACCATTCCAGCCTGGCACACGCCACGCGATCGGGCTCCATCGACGCTGATCACGCAGGCGTTGCAGCACTTGCACAGCAGCGGTGTGGCTCATCCCATCCATCAGCACCAGCAGCAGTCGCCGGTGGCCGTGGGCGCCTCCCTTTAGAAACGGGGCCACGACGCGCTTCGTGACGTGCTCGATGGGAATCACTTCACTTGACGGCTTTCCTGCATCCACCCAAGCAACATAGGACTTGGCGAAGCGCTGGTCGTCGGCGCAGGCGACCAAGTCCACGGCATCCGAGAGGCGCCGGACGGCCGCCATCAGCTGGTCCCCTGCGCCGCGCATCCCGCGCACACTCTGACGCGCCCAATCGAGGAAGCCTCCCTCTTCGGTGTAGCGTCGGGCCAGGTCAATGGCCGGCTGCCACGACGTGCCATGCTCGGCAAGCGGAGGGCGCACGCGTCGAGCAAGCAGCCACGCCGAAAGCCGCGCCGCCATCGTGCGCGCCTCGACCCGCTCCGACCCACCTGCTCGATCCAGACGATGCGTGCGCAGGCGCTCAAACGCTGTCAGCAGCACCTCCAGCGCCTCGGGGCTAGGGGCATCGACGAACGCGGTGAGGGATGCAGCAAGAGCCGATTCGCGTGCCTTGTGGCCAGCAGGCAACCAATCGCTAGCCATCGCGAGGATCGCAGCACCGGCCGCAACCGCTTGCTGCTCGGCGGCTTCAAGCAGGCGACGATCATCTGGGTTGTCGACTGATAGCAGGGATTCAAGCAGTGCCGACGCAGTCCCGGCCGCATAGGCCGCGCGGACCTCGTTTGCGAGGCCCGGCGCAACGCTCGCGATCTGACCGTTCACCAGGCCACGCAGGTACGCATCTTCGGTCCCTTCGACCGCGACCAGCAGCAAGAGAGCCTGAAGCACGCGCTCCACCAGCCCAAGCTCCCATGCCCGAAAACCCAGGACACCGACGGCACCCAAGGTTTTCTCAAAGCGGTCGAACATTTCGCGACGGACCGCTCGCAAAAGGTCGTCGGTCTCACAACTGCGGGCGAACGCAGGTCCAGCGTCCGAGCGGCGCACCCAACGAAACCACTCTGTGGCGTTTTCAACGTCGCGCTCTGAGATGCCAAACCGCGCTTCCAGCACGCGCAGCCAAAGATCACCCTCTGTCAGCAACAGGCCGGTGATCTTGCGCAACCCTTTGAGGCTGCCCGATAGGGCCAGCCGCGTGACCGCCGTCGAAGACAGGCCTGGGTCGACCTGACGGGCTCCGAACAGCGCAGCCAGCCGCGCGTCACGAGCGACATGGTAGATGCGCCCCCCCGCCAGGCGACACGAGACATCAAGCGGCAGCGCGTCCTCTGCCCAGTCCACAAGGTAGACGTGACCCAGAGACGCCTTCTCGTTCGGGAGCGGTAGCTTCGAACGCAGCTCGAGCTCGCAGGCCGTTGGGACGATCTCCCACGTCAGGCCATCGAGCTCAATGCGCCCCGGCAGGCCTCGGCCAAAGAGCGCTACCAGCTTCGAGCGGTGGCTGCGACGAAACAGCCGCTCCACCTCCAAGCGAACGTCGGATTCCGAGAGGAGCGGTGCCTCGCTCAAGTCTGCCTCCGCTGCCAGGCCGCGATGCGGATGCTGATACGCGACGCTGCCTTGCCCTCCGCCTCTAGTCGACCGGCCAGCTTCCGCAGTGCATCTGCTGCTTTCTGCGGGTTTGCTAGCTCGTACGACTCGTCGATAACGAGCTCTTCGTCCAGCACAGGCGGTGGTGGCGGTGGCGGCGGGATGCGAAGCAGCTCGTCGGCGCGCCGGGTCAGCTCGGCCAAGCCGTCGGCCAGCATCTTGTTGATCTCATCGGCGGTCAGCAGCTCGGCAAGGTCGGAAAGCAGCAGCTTCGCGCGTTCGCCGCGCTCACGTTCGCCAAGCAGCCCCTTCACCTGACGAAGAACGATCCAGCGGGCGTCTTCTTGCAACAGCCGCTTCGAAGCGACGGCGGTCGTAAAGTTTCGCTCCATCGCGATAATCGAAGTCTTCGGTGTGAAGCTCGCCAGGCTGCGTACGAGCGCTGCTCCGTCTGTGCGACCTAGTTGCTCACAGAGCGCGGCGCACGCGCGCGCAGTCACCAAGCGCGGAACATCGCCTGGCCCGCTCCAGTCGCGAATCTTCGGTTCGAGCGCCGCTGGCAAGTCACGGGCGTCGCGAACGTCGCCCAGCTTTTCCTTCAGCTTGTCAGCGAAAGCCGCCACGTTGCGAGCGCCCAGGGCTCGGCCGCCGATCGCTACACCAAACAGCTCGCCGGCACGGTTCAGCGCCTCCGTCCACTCGGCTAGCGTCGGTAGCTCAGGACGCAGAAGCTCGACGTCATCGGGAAGCTGCCCAGGCCGCGGCAGGGCGAAGCTGCGACCATCCCGGCGAAAGGTGCGTCCGCTCCAAGATGCGTACAGGGAGATCAGAACATCCTGCACCTCGCCCGGCAGACCTCGTGTCCGCTGCGGATCGAGCCAGGCGCGTAGGTTTGCGACGGTCGGGGTATCGATGCCGGCCTGCTGCCTTTGCTGCTCAATATCTTGAAACGGGCGCTCTCGCAGCATCACGGCAACGTCCCCCGTCTCGGTGATGCCCAGCGGATCGGCGTAGGCGCGCAGCTCGTTGCGTTCGCCGCGCTCCACGTTCATGCGGCGGTCTCGCTCGTCCAGCAGCTTGTCGACCAGGGCACCGACCCTTTCCATGCGGGTCGCCGACACCGGGCCGTCGAATCGTGGGTGATGCGGGTACTTTTTCGACAGCATCGTATCGATGACCTGCCGGATGCCGTCTTTCATCGTGCCGGCCAGCACGGCGCGGATGTCCAGGTCCCCGAGCAGCGGAATGAAGTGCTCTTCGACCGTGCGCGACTGATCGAGAAAGGCGCTGTCGTTCGCCATTGCGATGCCGTACGCCTGCGCCAGCGTGCGCTTGATCAGGGATTCCTTTTGGGCGCGCAGGCTCGCCAGGTCGGCGCGAGTGGTCGCCTGGTCTTCGACGCGCAGGTGGCCCAGGTACTTTCGGGCATCGCCATCCAGGATGTGCTCCAGGATCACCAGCTCGCCCAGCTCGCGCTCCAGCGCGTGGGAAAAGAACGTCGGCAGCCAAACCACGGTAGGATTCGGCGCGGCATCGGCCGGGCGCGAATCCCTGAACCGCTCCACCGTACGCAGGTCTTCGTCCGGGCCGTGGCCGCGATCATCAAAGGGGTAGTCCACGATGACCTGCCACTCGAACTCGCGCGGGCAGGTCAGGGTGGTGTCATCCATCTCGCGCACGTTGCCGTAACGGACCCGTCCCTTGCGGCGTGTGCCGTGGAACGGTAGCTCCGTTTCGACGACCGTACCGTCGCTGTCTAGCTCCAGTGCCTGAAACAGCAGGCGTCGCATCGCAGTCTTGCGGGCACCGGACGTGTCCGACTCCGCCGCCTGCGCCAGGATGGGCTGCAGATCGACCCCCGCAAGATGAATGCTCACCTCGGGGTCGACCTGCTCACCCAGGCGAAGCGCACCGATCTGACTTACCCAGTCGCGCAGCCGCTGCGCGACCACCTGCATCTCGGCGCCTGGGATCGGCGATGCGATCGTTCCGTGATTCAGGTGCGCCAAGCGTTTGACGGTCAGTCCCTTGAACGGTTTAGCCTCGGGCACCAGAGCCGCCATCAGCAGCGTCTTGGCCAGGCGATTGTCGTTGCGGCACATGGTCTGCGTGCAGCCGCTACAGCCCAGCCGGCGGTCGTGATCTTCGCGCAGGCGCTGGCACGCGGTGGCCGTATCGGTGTTGTGCTGACGGCGGATGATGGGAAGGAAGCTCTCGCGATACAGATCCCGCGCGCGATCGAACCGCGCCTTCATGACCGGGTCGTCGATCGGGTCTTCGCTTTCGGCCAGGGCATCGAAGGCATCGCCGACGGGCACCACCCGGCCCGTCTGTAGGTCCGGCAGGTGGTTGACTAGCAACTCCATCAAGATGCGAATCGCGGTGCGCTCGCGCTGAAGGCAGTCGGACAGCGCAACCAGCGCCTCGACCAGTGCGGGCGAGAACGGGTAGACCTTCTTGAAGTCGGCCTCATCCCCCTCGCTGCCGATCAGAATGCTCTGCGCCTGTCCGGCGGCCCGCCAGGTCTTGGCGAAGTCATCCGCCAGCCGCTGCGCTGCCGACGCGTCTTTGGGGCGCACCACGCGATGCGCGACGATCGCCGGCAGGTTGCTGTCGGCTAGCGTGACCGTCTCGAACCGCCCATCGTGATGCGACAGATTCCGCGACAGCTCGGTCCGTACAGCCCCCTGCGCCTGCTCGCCCAGAAACTGCGACAGATCGCGCTGCCGCGCGATGAAGCTGACGATCGGGATGGCGCGGTCGGCATCCTGCGCCTCCTTCAGCTTCACCATTTTCTGCACTTCACGCCCGACAAATGGCAGGTCGCTCGAGTTGCCCGCCAGCCACAGCACCAGCTCGTCGAGGTACAGCACGATGGCATCGAAGCCAATCGACTTGGCATGCCGGCTGATGACGCCAAGTCCGGTGTCCAGGTCGACGAAGCGTCCCTGCTGCGCGGTCCACGATGTGAAGAACGTCCGCACCAGATCGCTGAACAGCTTGGCGCGCGGGCTCTGCGCGTCGCGGTCGCTTTCACCGATGTAGGTGGCAGCGGCCGCCGCATCAAACGTGGCGGCGTCCCACTTGCGCGCCTCGGCCAGCTTGCCCCAGCCACTGGCCGCCTGCTGAACCCCGCCGTTTAGCTTGCTGAAGAACGCATCGTCCCCCAGCGTGGCACGCAGCCGCCGCGCGTCCTCGAACAGACCCTGATCTGCGTAGACGGCCGGCGTGGTTGCCTCGGGATGGTGCTTGGCGACCCACGCAGCGTACGAACCCAGGACCTTGGATTCCATGTCCTGCGCGCCCAGCATGTGAATCGGAAGCTGAAGCAGCTTTCTCCGTCCGATCCATGGATTCTTCCCACGCAGTGCGTGCAGCTCTGGACGACGCCACGGGGCCGGGTGGTCGGCCAGCATCAGATCCAGCAGCGCCATGAAGTGGCTCTTGCCCGCGCCGAATGACCCATGCAGATACGCAGCTTGGCTCCGCCCGTCGCGCAGCGCGCTGCCGATGATCGACAGCGCATGCTCGAAGGTCTGCGTGATCTTCGGCGTGATCGCATAGTCGTTCACCGTCCGCTCGGGTTGCGCAATGCCCCCCGTCAGATCCTGCACGAAGTCGCCCTTCCGCACCGACTGCGGCAGATCCAGAAGGTCGTGGATGCGTGTCGTCATGCTACGTCTCCAGTGGCCACATACCGCGCAGGTCGCCCGCTCAGCTTTTCGATCAGGCCATCGGCCTCAAGCTTCTTGAGCGCCTTTTTGATGAGGGGCTTGGTGATGCCCAGCTCGGTTGCGAGATCTGCTTCGGTTGGCCCCTCGGGGGGCTCGGCTTCGTCGTCTTCTG
>DAORCZ010000133.1:0-6336 GCA_035345735.1 Pseudomonadota bacterium
GGCCCGTCGGCACCGGATACAGCGTCCACTTCAGGCGATTGACCGCGTCAAAGGCCGCGTCGGTGCTGAACGTCACCGTGTCGAGGTCCGCGTCCGCCATCGGCTTCGCCCAGTCCACGCGATAGGGCGCTACCTTCCAGCTACCCATCGCCGGCAGGCCCGTGAACACAGCCAGCAGGGCATCGTCTTTGATCACGCGACGGGAGCGGCTGGTGACGTTGCCTTTGAAGTCGTAGGTGGCGAAGCTGACTAGGCCAGCCTCGTCGCGCTGGGTCATCAGGCGGCCGAGGAGGTTGGCGTTGCGGCGAGCCGTGCGCGTTGCGGCGTCGGGGATGTTCTGGTCGCCGTACTCGAGCGAGACGCGCAGCGTGATCGTTTCAGCGGTGAGGTCGCGGGCCCAGGTCTTCTGCGGGCGACCGGCGGTATCCGGTTTGCTCAGCGTCAGCGCACCGCGGGGATCCGTGGCGTAGACCGGGAAGGCGGCCGCGTCGTGCAGGATGAAGTGCTCGCCGGCATCCAGCGAGGTCGTCTTGAGCGGACGCTTGATGAAGTCATACTGCGCACTGGTGACCACGCGATTCTGGGGATCGCGGTGCTCCAGCAGGTTCCCCAGAAGATCGAACTTCGAGGTGTACGTGAACCAGCCAGAGCTGGGGTCCGGAGTCAGCCGTTGCGTCGCTGACACCGTCCGGCCCAGGGCATCGATGACCGCGCTGGCGGGGGTATCGACGTGCGATAGGAAGCCGCTGCGCGCTGCCCGACCGCGACTGCGGTCTTCGTTGATGTCCAGCGTCTGGGCCGAGAGATCTCGGCTGGCGTTGTCGTTCGGGTCGTACGTCCAGACCTCCCATGGCGAGGGCAAAAAGGAATCGGGAGCGTCGAGCTTGGGAATCAGCGAGATGACGGGCGCTCGCCCGCGGATGACCCGTGCCTCGGACCCATCGGCATTCTGCGTGCGCACGACCCGCCCCAGCTGATCGTAGAACGACTTGACCAGCGCGCCCTGCTGCACCGGAAGCTGATAGGCATACCCCGTGTCGTAATAGGGCTCGGCGGTCTCGACCACGCGACCTTTGTTGTCGTAGCGCTTGTATTCACTGACCAGGACGCGGCTGGCATCGCTCGTCGGGCTGAGGACGGCGGTGACGGCCGAGACGGTGACATCGGGGTTGAGCAGGCCCGTCGCGAGGGGCGGCGTCCCGTAGACCAGCGACTCGGCCTGTGCCCGTACCGCGACAATCCGGCCGAACCCATCGGAGAAGCTCTTGGCGAGGAGGGTGTCGTCTTTGTGCCCGGCCGGAATGACCGAGTCCGTATCGCTGTCGTGATACTGCCGCCGCGTAACCTGCACGGAGATCGGAACAGCGGCGAACTGATACACAAACTGCTCTGAGGGCTGGAGCTGATCTCCCTCGGTAACTGTCTTGCCCTGGATCATCCGCTGCTTGACCAAACCCAGCGGAGTGAAGGCAACCGAGGTGCTGTTGCCGTTGGAATCGGTCAGCTTCTTCGGCTGCAGGAAGTGGAAGTCATGCTCGGCCGTGGTGATCAGGCCAGCGGGGTCGGTGACTTGGACCGGAAAAAGGGAATATGTCGTGTCGTACTGCGCATCGGTGAGGCGCCCTTGGGGGTCTTTGGACTGCAGCAGGAGTCCACGGGCCGTGATCACCGGAATATCCTGAAAGTCATACTTGGCGCGCTGCGTCTGGCTGTAGTAGCGCGTTCCCTCTTTGGTGTAGCCAGCCACGGCGGACACCGAGTCCCAGTATTCCTGGGGCCAGGTGCTGGGCTTGGTACCTCCAGTCAAAAAAGGAGGAATGGCGGAGCCGTAGGCTAGAGTCAGCTGGTCATCGGACATGACGAGCTGTTCGCTGCGTGACAGGACTCCGAAGTCTCCCAGGTTGCCGAGCGCAAGGCCGGTGAAGGCCGCTCCGTCGTAGTAGTTGCGGGTCTCGGACAGCAGGCGCAGGCCGGCTGGGCTCATGCCGGCGTCGAGAGCATCGCTGAGGCTTTGGGCCGCCGTGAGGTGCTCGGAAAACGAGACTGCCCCGCTATTGATCACTTCGTACGCACTCACGGCAGCGACGCGCCCCGCGAGATAGGCGGTTGATGAGTAGGCGTGCTGTGTGCGCGTGAGCGCCGACAGGAATGGCGAGGGGTCACTAGGAACGGAGTCCTGATGGTTGCGCGCGCGACTGCGCGGAACTGCGACCGCGATGGCTTCCTGCGCTTGGCCGAAGACATCGTACTTGCCGGTGGTCTGGAAGGTGACCAGGGGTTCGTCCCCGCGTTCCCACTGACTGCTGCGCTGGGC
Source organism: Pseudomonadota bacterium (assembly GCA_035345735.1). GTDB lineage: Bacteria > Myxococcota_A > Polyangia > Palsa-1104 > JAEUJZ01 > JAEUJZ01. The sequence goes on from DAORCZ010000133.1 coordinate 2,315, forward strand.
GACCTGAAATGGGAAGAATACGCGGAGGCGGAAGTCATCGGCCGCAAGCTGGCTGGCGTCGGCGGGAAGCTTCTCGCCGGGCGGCCGGGTGCCGGGCAGATCAGAGACACCGGGTAGCGACTCGGTCACGGTGTAGGGGCGCTGCTGATATGCGCTGCCATCCAGAGCATATAGCTCGGTACGCAGAGTCTGGCCGCGCATGGCGCGCAGCGCATCGCGCTTGGCTCGACGCGGTAGTCGGGCGAGGAAGCTGTTCTGGGCTGCACTGCGGCGTAGGACTTGCGGATCTTCGGGCCAGAATTCTGCGCTGTAGTCGGCTTCGTACCAGTCCCCGAAGGCATCCCCGTGCGGCCCTTGATGGAACCAGTGTCGGGTCTCAGTCGGCGCTGCAAAATAGGAATCGGGGACTTTGTCAAAGCCGCTCGTCTGCTGGTAGTAGGGCTGGAAGGTCTCGCTATCGCGCTGATCGACGCGACCGAAGCCGCGGAATTCACGGTCAGCGCCGTCCCAGTAGCCGTGGTGATAGACGTACTGGCTCATCAGGCGCGAGCCGGAGACCTGATCGATGACTTCCGTGCTAGCGACCACCTGCACCGGGAAGGGCAGTGGCGCCGTCCAGCGCTGACTGGGGATCTTCTCGTCGGCCAAGTAGTAGCGGGTGGAGGTCGAGTAGGTCACACGGGTGACAGCGCCCATGTGATTGTCCATCTGGTTCACCAGATACGGCTTCACCCCGCCCGTCAGATCGAGGAAGAAGAGATCGCGCTGGCCGATGGGCGGCGCCAAGGTCCACAGCACGCCGGCCACGCCGTTGCCGAGCAAGTCGATCAGGCGAACCGAGTCCTGACTGCTGATCGATGGCGTCCCATGGATCTCGATGGGATCACTCCAGCGCTCGCCCTGTTGATTTAGCCACAGCGTCAGCTTGCGATCTTCGATGTACAGCAGGTCGGCGCAGCCATCGCCATCGACGTCGCCCAGCAGCACGCGCCGCGGATCGAAGTGCAGCGGCAGGTGGGGCGAGTTCTGCATCTGGATGCGCTGGCCAAAGCTGCCGCGCCCGCGGGCCGACCAGTACTCGATGCTGCGCAGTCCCAAGATCACGACGTCTTGCAGACCGTCCCCTGACATGTCTGCCCAACGAACCAGAGGATTGGAGAATGAGACATTGGGGAAGGAATCGAGCGCGCGCCGGGGAATACGCCGGACCTCTTTCCAGCCCACTTCGGAGTCTTGGAAGAAGCAGACGAAGCTTTCCGCATCGGCGCGGATTGCGTCGGTGGCCCCGTCGCCATCCAGGTCGACCAGCTTCACTTCGGGGTCCTTGAGCGGAAAGCCGGGGGCATATCGGTAGGGGCGGAAGGCGCGCCGATCCCAGGTGCCCCCGAAGCGCATCGGATACACCCCAGCGAGCGTCGGCGTCGACAGCACCAGGTCAAGCTGACCGTTGCCATCGGTGTCCATCAGGGCCACACCGGCGGCGCCAAGATCGAGGCCGGCGGGGACCTGCGGCAGGTTGCGAGGCAGCGAATAGGTGCCGTTGCCCAGGTTCTGCCAATACCGCGCGACCCCGTTGCCTAGCTGCAGGATGTCCGGGAGGCCCTTGCCCGTCACATCAACCAAGTCGACCTGGGGGGTCAGCAGAGCCCCCACCGACAAGTTGGGAACGTGAACCGGGATGATCTTGCGATCGCGCGGCTGAAAGTGACTGTAGGTGAAGCTGACGGGGGGGAGTGACTCGCTGGTCCCCACGGGGTCTTGGCCGCTGCGCTGTACCTGCACGAGCTGCGACAGTCCGTTTTCTGCCTGGGTGTAGACAAAGGAATACGTGCTCTGTGGCTTGCCACCAACCTTGACGACGATGCGCTTGCAGCGCTGGCTGGTCCGAAGCTCGAAGCCGGCGCGATATCCTGAAAACGGATCCGGACGATCTTCGTATTCGAAGACGACGCTCACCAGGAAGCTGGGAGCGCTGGTTGCGCCGTAGTCGATGTAGCGGATCTCTTGCAGGAGCGGAACGCTCCAGCGGTGCGGACCGACCTGGCCGGCATCGGCGGCGTAGATGTATTCAATGCGATTGCCAAAGACGTCCTGAGTTCGCGTCAGCCGCCAGCCATAGACCTTGTTGGTGTTGTCGACATCGCGGACCGCGGCGGGATCAAGCCATGTGCTGGGGGGACTTGCGACGTGTGCGCGCGGCGTGCCGTAGAAGCTGATGAGTCCTTCCTTGGTAGTGACACGCCAGTAGTTGTCGTCGCTGGTGCGGATGTGTTCGATGCGCGCGAAGACACCTTCGGTGCGCGGGCGATAGCTCTGCGGCTGTCCGGGGAGCGCGGGCAGCGGGACCAGATCTTCCATCCCGGACAGAATGAAGATGTCTTGATCGTCCAGGTACCGTGGCAGTCCGTGCGACGTTGAGCGCATGATCTCGGGGATGCCAAGCGCCCAGCCGACGCCGAACAGGCCGTTGCCGTGGCCCGTGCTGTAGCTCAGGCTGAGGCTGGGCTGCAGCTGGTTGCGACCGCCAGGAACCTGCAGCGGGATGCTGAGGTTCCCGGTTCCGGTGAACAGATCGGCAGAGAACTTCTCGCCCATGCCACGCATTGCCCCGCCCCCCTGAGGCAGGGCGACCGACGGCGTTACATTGCCGCTCTTGGCCATCTGAGACCCCTTTTTCTAGCGACCGCTCAGTACCTTCAACGTTCCGCGCCAGGACTCACTGCGTGCGGCGCGCGCTTAGAATAGGGCGCGCTTCGGTCGGATCCCCGTCGGCCAGTCCGCCAGATCGGCTTCGTAGCTGACAGCCAGTACGATGTCCCGAATTTGATCGGCGCGCAGCAGGTCGAGGATGGCCTGCGTGGCCTTCAGCACCAAGGTCCAGGTACCAAACGGCGAGCGAGTGCGCGCGGGTAGCTGCCGCAGCCAAGCATCCGCAGCACTCTGCGACGTGACGATGCCATCGCTGTTAATAAGCTGAATGGCGGGCGATGCGCTGTCACCCAGGGCCAGGCCGATCTGCTTAGACAGCGAGTCCTTGCTGAGATCGGGAATGTTCCCATCGGCATCGGGCAAGATCGGAATGTACAGGGTCAGCCGCGTTGCACGGATGTTGCTCATCCCCCTGGGGAAATCGGACGCATCGATGGTGAAGCTGGCACGCAGATCGGCCGGAGCGAGCGGCGGGTTGTGGAGCGCATACCATGCATCGACGAGTTCATTTTTGAACGAGAAGACGCGCATCGCTTGGTAGGTGCGGGGCAGCTTGTTGGGGTCGGCCAAGAGCTCGGCGCGATAGTCGGTCGAGTTGAGCGCCGTATATTCGAACGTGATCTGCACATCAGCGATGCTGCTGAAGTCGATGGGATTGGCCGGCCGGGGCAGTTCGAAGTGCCAGAGCGAGTCGACGCCCACGCCCTCAAACGGCAGCCGCAGCTCGGACTGAATATCGAGATCAAAGAGGCCGGTGGCGTTCAGCGGCGAGGTTAGTGACACGCGATCGTTGCTGGGCGGTAGGACCCGGGTTTCAAAGCCGGCGGTACCCGGCACCACGACGCGGCTGGGTCCGATGTTGGCCAGAGTGGCCCGAATGCCAAAAGCGGTAGGAATCAGCGCCAGCAGCGATACCCGAACCTTGTTGATGCGACGGAAGTAGTGACCGGGGAACTCACGGTCAAAGTCCTGCTCACGCATCTCGAACCACATCTCACCGCTATCCAGGAAGCGTTGGAATTCCGCCGGTGCGAAAGTGGCGAGCGAGATCGTGCGAGTCAGCTGCAGCTTGCGCTGCGAAGACGTCAGCGCCAGCTGATCGAGTGCTTCAATGTCCTTGGCCAGCCGCGCCGATCCCGTAAGTCCGCGACGATCGACCGAGGAAGCACCGTTGTTGTTGGGACTCGCCGAGTCGACCGGCACCGTCCAGTAGTCCGAGCCAATCTGACTAATCTCCTGCAGCAGATCAAACTGCAGCTGCTGCTGCGCCAGCCGCGCCGTCGCCGTCGCCTGCTGCAGCTGCGCCGCATACA
>DAORCZ010000133.1:6436-12700 GCA_035345735.1 Pseudomonadota bacterium
TGCTGCTGCGCCAGCCGCGCCGTCGCCGTCGCCTGCTGCAGCTGCGCCGCATACAACCCCTGCAGCACGCGACTCATCCATTCATAGAGTTCCTGGTTGGTGAACTTCGTCACCAGGAAGTCAACCACGGACTCCGCATTGTCGATGTTGAGCTGAACGATGCGAGTCTCTTGCTCTTTGATCTGAACGCGGGTGGTGGCTTGGGTGCGTTGGATTTTGTTGATCTGGCTGTCGATACCGGCGAGCGTTTTCTGCTGTTGCCACTCTTCCTTTCGACGCTTCTGAGCCGCTAACTGCTGGAATATGGAGGCTCCGGCCGAGAGAACCGCAGCCGAACTGGTTGCGGCCGCAGCAAGCGCGGATGGCGCCCCTGACCAATTCGCTGCGGCAGCGGCAATCGAAAACCCCACTGCGGCAATATGCAGAGCAGCTGACCCGACCATGAACGCGAGGGCGGCCTTCTCCAGATCACTTACGTCTTCCGCAATCAGCTGATCGAGATATCCGGTGACCGCTGAAATGCGCTCCTGCTGCTTATCGATTAGTTCGACGCCGAGGTTGGCTTCCTGCACCTCCAGGTTCTTGAGGCTCAGGGTGGCACGCTGGACCGCCAGGTTGTTGCGTGCTTCCAGCAGGTTTCGGCGTTCGTTATCGATTTTCTCCAGCGACGCCAGGAGCTGGCTTTCAAACTGTGCGGCGAGCTGTACTTGGCGACGGGCGCGCTCGGCCAATAGGGGATAGCGATACTCCGTCGGACTTAGGCGGGCGCTTCCCGGTAGGGCGAGGCCCCCGTTGGCGCTAAGCCCCGGCAGACCGGTCTGAGCATCCGTGCTGGCGGCGAAGAAGTCTAGCTGACGCTGCTCACCCGTGATATTGCGCCCGGTACGCACCTTGTACAGGTTTAGCTCGGCGCGTAGGCGCAGGGTGCGCAGCACTGGGTTTATGGGGACGCAGAAACTAACCACCGTCGATGGTAGGTACTGGGCTGCCGACAAGTCGCTCTCGGCCAGCGCCAGTGCAGGCGACGCCGCGAGTGTCTGTGCCGACTGTCCCTCGCCGGCGGTGGCCAGGGGTTCCCAGCGATTCTGTCGCTTGTAGCTGCCACTGATTACGCTCTCGGGCTGGGCCAACACAGGGAAGCGCTGGGCGGAGTCGAGCACCTTGAATCGCATGGACGTACGCTGCGACAGCCAAGGGAGCTTGACGCTGGGCTGGCCATCTAGTGCGCTGCTTGGCACGCCCGTCAGTGTCGAGATCGCTGCCCTGAAGCGCCCTGCTGCCCCACGGACCACGGCCCGTGTCAGCGCGCGAGCTTGCGGCAACGACTGAAGTGCCAAGTTGGCCTGGGCCTGCAGTGATCGAGCGTTTGCAGCCAAATCCTTTGCCTTAGCTGGCTTGGGACGCGCGGCGCGGGCCAGTTTGATTGCCTGGTGCGCCTTGGCGAATCGGCTGGCCCAGCTGGTAATCGCAGGATCTTTGAGGGCGGCCGTGACCGTACTTTGCAAGCTCTCGCTGCCGGATGTCCCCAGATCGGGCGCGGCAGCCAGCATGGCGAGCTGCAGGCCCTGCACTGCAGGCTGCCATTCGGTCGGCACATACGAGAAGTCTATCGTTGCCACCCAGTCCTCACAGTCTTGCGGGTGTGGAAGGTCCGGGTGTTCTAGGAGGTGTGCGGCATCGAGATAGAGCGTTCGCGCCCGCGGCAACGACTCAGGAGTGTCGGCCGCGAATTCGGAATCTGCATAATCTAGGAGGCAGCGCACAATTGTTAATAGCGTGAATTGCGTAAAGCTATTCTGGCGAGTCGCCGCTACCCGGTGTGGGTCAAAGGGATCTTCTAGCCATCGCAGCCCCCTAGAATACTGCCCTTCGGAGCTGATATCTTCCTCCGCAACCAATCCGTAATATACTTTTCGCGTTTCCCCCCAGGTTGGATCTAGAACCAGATCGCGCTGCTTATAATCATAAATCAGACGCAGATAATCTAGCGAATACTGGAAATAACCAGCCTGTTGCAGTTGCAATGCTAAGTGCATTGGAACCGAAAAGTGGATTTCATAAAGCTGATTTAGCAGATATAGCGCGTCACTATTATCCGTCCAGTTCAGTCTATTTCGGATAGCCTGGAAGTAGGTATCTTCGTCAGGCCGCCGAGGCAGAAAGTCATCTCCATTGCGAATCGCCTTAAGTGTTAGTTTGACTATTGGTATGACAGACAACGTTCCCCCAGCACCATCGAGCACGGCTTGCTGCAAACCGGAGCGATATCCCAGACCGGCAACACTTTTTGCGACTAAAGGAAATGTTTGAACGAACGATGGATTGTCATACGGGGTCAGTGCCTCCGTTGAGAATGGGGGCCATGCCACCTGTGATCCCAGTATGCCGTCCGGCGCGTCGTTGATGATGGAAAACGTGAAGTTGTTTACAGGAAAAACCGTAGGCGGCAGGCCGAATATGACATAGAATTGTTCCAGCAATATGGCGACGTTGGTACAGGCGATTAGTACCTGCTGATTCACGCCTTGTGGAACCTGCCCCAGGACTCTAACTCCCAGCAATGTCCCGGGGTTGAAGATAGCAAAACTCAATCCGCCATGCAGGCCAACTGTCCCGTAAAATCTGAAATCTGAGTCAGGGTCGCTTGGATGGTGCCCAAGGAAAGTAAAGCCTGCCACGGACAGGTTTTCTGCCTGATACGTATTATAGGCATAATGTATCTTGGTACACTCAAAGTCGTTAGGAATTAAGAAATTATCCCAGGATCCGCTCTGCCAGCCAGATGCATCATCATTTAGCCCTCGTCGGTACACAGCCATCGCGGTGCCGGTCTTTCTCACGCCGATAATAACATAAGGCCTAATGCTAACGATGCTAGGGTCAAAATTTGTGTTTGCGATAGATATCTGTTCTATCGCAAACTGAGGATCACCAGTTGTGAGAGGGTCATAGGGAACGCTAGAAAGATCTACTAAATCGCCAACCCACTGCCATGCTCCATCAGCTAACTGGGCCACATCGAGGTTTCGGGCTTGGAGTCGTGCTGTACCATTTAGATCTAACGAGATGGCGAATATTGTCACCAGGCGCCGACCGGCTTTTGTACGATACGGGACCGCGCCCAAGATGCGAGAGACCTTTGCCATCCCAGGAATCGGATTCCAGGGTGACTGGAAGGCATCAGCGGATAGTTCTGAATCTCTGTAAATCCAATATGCTTGACCTGCGCCGTAGGGTTTTGCGAATGTTAAGAGTAGCTCGCGACTCTGTAGGTTCGGTGTCGTGTCAAGCGCAATCCTGGGTGGAGGCACTAAAACATGACAAGCGCATTCCACTTCTAGATTGATTAAGTCCGCAAAGTAATTGTCATAGACCTGCGCTAACTGGACTACCCTCTCCGGTGTAACGGGTCCTCCTTCGCGGAGGGCTTGCACGAGGTTGCGGAAGGGTTCGCTCTGCTCTTCCCGGTTGCGCAGCGTCGGGTACAGCAGGTTTTCGGGGTACATGAAAATGAACAGGGCGGAGCGCCAGGAGCCGTAGGAGCCCATCCAGCGCCACTCGGTGTCGAAATGCTCGGCGTCGAAGGTGAGGACGGGATAGAGGGCGGCGGTGGCGGTGGTGCGCAGGCGGAAGAGCTCGCCGCTGCGCAGGCTGAAGATCAGGGTCTGCAGGGTGGTGATGGCGTGGGCGACGCGCGAGGTCTTGGCGTCGGGGGCGTCGGCGAAGTCCATCAGCAGGCGGTCGGTCAGCCAGTCGGCACGATTCAGGCTGTCGGCGTCGGCGGGGGTCCAGGCGACGATCAGGGCGTCGCGGAGCAGAGGCAGGTTGTCCTGCTCGACGCGATCGATCATGTCGGCAATCGCTTGCCGCAGCGCCTCGCGCTCGGCAATGCGGCTGCGCAAGACGGTGCGGAAGCGGGCTAGCTCAACGGCGGTGCGCAGCGGGGTGGCGGGGTCGTTGTCTTCGCTGAAGCGCGGGGGAAAGTGCAGAGGCAGAGGGGCCGGAAGCTGGAAGATGTCGGGGCTGATCGAGATCCCGGCGGCCACTTCTTCGCTGTGCCAGGTGCCGTGGAGGCGCTTTTTCATGGCCAGCAGCAGTGCGTCCAGCGCGGCCTGCCAGGTGCTGGCGCTGACCGTCTTGTCGGCAGCGAGCAGCTTGCGGACGAGGAAGATGTAGTCGAACTGCTGCCGACTGAGCAGGAGCTGTCCCAAGTGCGCGGCGGTCATCGAGCCGTTGTTGTAGGCGAGCTGAAGCTGGCCCGGTTCGTACCAAGCCTGGGCGCTGCTATCGACCTTGGGAATCTGCAGGCCGTAGTTCAGCAGCTTGTCATCGAACTCTGCGACGCGAGCTGTCTTAGTCGCTGCAGCGAGGACTTGCCCCTTGCGCACTTGCAGCGCGGCGACGGTATCGGTGCGCCAGGTATCGCGAGTGATCCACAGCGCGTGCGGAGGAAACAGCGTGCTGATATCGGTAAAGGCGGTCTCGCGAATAAGCGTGGGATCGATGATGGGATCGGCGGACGCGCTGCCGAGCGCACTGAGCCACTGGTTATAGCGCTCGACAGAGCCGAGCCAGCGAGGCTGAGCGGGTTGATCGGGACTGACCCAGAAGAGGGCCGGCGTCACGGTCACGGGGATCATGGCGCTGGCTTCCTGGCTGGCCCAGGTCGCAAGTTGCGTGGCCTTCCAGCGCGCCGTGAACAGGCGATCAAACTCCTGCCAGTCGGCGCTGCTCATCGCGCGGTACCCCTGGTTCTGCACCTTCAGATACAGATCCCAAGCGCGCAGAAAAACTTCGACGCTGAAGCTAAAGCGAGCGATGTCCTGTGTCGCGGCGTCGACGGTCGACGCAGTGCTGGTCCCCTTGAGGACAGAATGGTTGGTGCTCCATGCGCTCTCGGTCAGGGCCGAGCCGCTGGAGGGAGTGAGACCGGTGAACTGCAGCTTCATCCAGTCTTTCGATTCGTCCTGCACCTTGGGCGAGAGCGCGGTGCCAACGTAATTAAGGATGGCGTCGATGGTGTTCTGCTCATCGGTGGTGACCGTTGACCCGGTGAGCGGGCTGCGCAGCAGGCGACCGGCCACGGCTTTCTTTTTGGCGGCTTCGCTGCGGGCCAGATCTTGCTGCGCCAAGGGGAGCATGGCGGCGGCGCTGGCGACCTCCTCCTCACTGAGGTTGACGGTGAGATAGGCGGCCCATTTTTCGTCGGTGGTGGCCGTGGGCACGCGGCCTGTTTGGGCAATGCTCATGGCGCCCAGACCGACCTTCATGGCCCGGGCGGTCGCCAAGCTGGTGAGCTGCGCGTCGATCGCCGTGCGCCGAGCCAGCCAGAGCGAGCTGGTGGTGTGCATGGCATCCCAGCCGTACCGCAGGTTGGAGTAGGCAAGGACGTCGGGATCCAGAATCGGCACGCCACTGGGGAAGGCGGACGGCGTGTCCTGCACCAGCCAAGACGAAGCGAGATAGGACAGGCGCCAGGTCAGGAATTCGGGATCGGTGGTGATGACTTCGGTAGCCAGGCGCGTGCTCTTGCGCACGCCGAAGCGCGACTCTAGCCGATCCTCATTGGCGAGCTCGGTGTCGTTCAGGAGGAGCTTCTCTACCTCGATCTTCGATGGCAGACCAAGGAGGCCAGCCAGGGCGGTCAGCTTGTCGTTGTCGCCCTGGGCCAGAAGTAGCTCGTCGTAGTTCGTGCCGATCTCGGCGAGCAGTGCGGAATACACCCGCTGACGGTAGGTCGCCTCGGCGCTGGCCAGTGTGGCGGCCGGCGTGGGGTCGAGAGCGGGCCGCGTATCCGCATAAGAGCGCAGGACTTCGATGGCAATGCGCGACCGCAACACCGGCGTCTTCATCGCGTCGCAGTCAAGCGGCAGGTCGCCGAAGGGCTGCCGGAAGGCCTCTTGAACGCTGCCCGCGTCGAACGAGGGCGGACTGCTGCCACCAGAGCCAACGCGATAGTAGGTATAGCGCAGCAGGTCAGCGAGGTAGGCGTTGGGGCTGACGGTGGTCGCGCACTCTTCGCAGCCACAGCTTGTCTCTTGGAACGAGGAAAGGGGCGAGGTGGTGAGCGCGGTCAGCGTGGATCCGCCGGCGTTGTTTTGGGCCTGCACGCGGACGTTGAGCAAGAGCTGATTGAGTAGATTGCTTCTCGCCACCGCGACGTGATGGGCCTGAGCAGCACGGAAATCGCCCAGCTCGGTAGCAAGTGCCTTGGTGCCGTGGGCGCGCGAGAGACTTCCGAGAGCCGCAGTGCTGGTAATTCCG
>DAORCZ010000134.1:0-8022 GCA_035345735.1 Pseudomonadota bacterium
CGATGACCGGTGTGTTCGGAGCCATCAGCCTGACCACCGGCCTGCTGAGCGCGCTGCGTCGTGGCGATGTCACGGATACTCCGGCCCCCAGCCAGAAGAGCGAAGGCCAGCCGCCATCCCAGAGCCAGCCCGGCCCGCGCCTCGTCGGCATCGCCCCCGCCTTCTCGCCCGAGGGATTCTCGGCCACCGCCACTATGCGCTTCTAGTCGCCGCCTTCCCGATGGCGGTAAACTGCCGCCATGAAGACCCTCGACACTGGAAAGTCTCCCGGAAGCTCGGACGACCGCCGCTTCCCTCCCCCTGCAGAGTTTGCCAGTCGCGCGCTGCTCGACAGCGCCGGGGTCGCCGCCCTCCACGAGGCAGCCAGCGCCGATCCCGAGGCCTTCTGGCTAGATCAGGCCCACACCCTGCTTGAGTGGCGACGCCCCCCGACGCGCAGCCTGGACCGCAGCGGGGCACCGTTTGTTACCTGGTTTGCCGACGGTGAGCTGAACCTGACCGAGACCTGCCTGGACCGTCACCTGACGACCTGGCGCCGCAACAAAGCCGCGCTGATCTGGGAAGGCGAGCCGACCGATCGCGGGGTCGAGTCGCGCGTGCTGACCTACTACGAGCTCTCGCGCGAGGTCGGACGGGCGGCCAACGCGCTGCGTTCGCTGGGGGTCAAGCTCGGCGATCGCGTCGTCATCTACATGCCGATGGTGCCCGAGCTAATCATCGCCGTCCTCGCCTGTGCCCGTTTGGGAGCGACGCACTCGGTGATCTTCGGCGGATTTTCGGCCGAGGCGATTCGCGACCGCGTGCTGGACGCCGGCGCCACCTGCGTGCTGACTGCCGATGGCGGCTATCGTCGCGGCAAGATCATCCCGCTCAAGCAAAACGTCGACGAAGCGCTGCGCCACTGTCCCGAGGTCAAGAGCGTGGTCGTCGTCGCCCGCGTCGGCCTGCACAGCGAGCTCAAAGTCGCGATGCAGCCCGGGCGCGATCACTTCTGGAGCGATCTTCTCTCGGGCCAGAGCGGCGACTGTCCAGCGGTGCCGGTGCCAGCCGAGCATCCGCTGTTCATCCTGTACACCAGCGGCACGACGGGGAAACCCAAGGGCGTGGTGCACTCAACGGCAGGCTACGGCACGCAGGTGGCCTTTACGACGCGCCACATCTTCGATCTGCGCGACGAGGACACCTATTTCTGCACTGCCGACGTGGGCTGGATCACTGGCCACTCGTACATCGCGTATGGCCCGCTGTCGCAGGGGGCGACGGTGCTGTTTTACGAGGGCGCGCCCGACACGCCGCACAAGGGTCGGCTGTGGGAGATCTGCGAGCGCTGGGGCGCCACCATCCTTTACACCGCGCCAACCGCCATTCGATCGTTTATGCGCTGGGGTGACGAGTGGCCCAAGAAGCACGATCTGTCCAGCCTGCGCCTGCTGGGCACCGTCGGTGAGCCGATCAATCCCGCCGCCTGGCTGTGGTATCACGAGACGATCGGCGGCGGCCGCTGCCCGATTGTCGATACGTGGTGGCAGACCGAGACCGGGGCGATCATGGTCGCGCCCATCCCGGGAGCCACGCCGACCAAGCCCGGCTCCTGCACCCAGCCGCTGCCCGGACTTTCGATCGAGGTGGTGCGCAAGGACGGCACGCGCTGCCAGCCCGGCGAGAGTGGATTTCTGGTCATCAGCCGGCCCTGGCCCTCGCAGCTACGCGGCGTCTGGGGTGATCCCGAGCGCTATCGCAAGACGTACTTTGGCGACATGGTGGTCGATGGCCAGCCGGTCTACTTCACCGGCGATGGTGCTCGCCTGGATCACGATGGCTATCTGTGGGTCGTCGGGCGCGTCGATGATGTGCTCAACGTCGCCGGCCACCGCATCGGCACCGCCGAGGTCGAGAGCGCGCTGGTGTCGCACCCCGCCGTTGCTGAGGCCGCGGTCGTCGGTCGCCCCGACGAGCTGAAAGGTCAGGCCCTGGTGGCCTTCGTCACCCTGCGATCGCAGTCGGCGCAGAGCAGCGAGCACGCCCTGACCGCCAACGACGCCGCGGCCGATGTCCTGCGCCAGCAGGTGGTCAAAGAGATCGGCGCCATCGCTCGCCCCGACGAGATCCGCTTCACCGAGGCCCTGCCCAAGACGCGCTCGGGCAAGATCATGCGCCGCCTGCTGCGCGAGATCGCCAGCTCCGGCCGGGCCCGCGGCGACGTCACGACGCTGGAAGACATGGCCGTGCTAGAGCGCCTGTCTTCGCAGCACAGCGACGAAGACTAGACCGGCGAAGGCGAGCGCGGCACCTCGCAGGACCAGTGCGCGATCTGACGCCACAGCGGCTGCAGACGTTCGTCGAGCACCAGGCCCATATGGTCGGGCTCGCAGGCGTAGCCATGCTGCCGGCGGACCGTGATGTGCGTCACCGGGCCGCGCGTCAAGCAGGCCAGCCTAAGCTGGCAGGCGGGCACCGAAAGCAGGTGATCGCCGGCGCTGGCGACGCTCAAGATCGGCACCCGCACCGCCGAGAGATCGGCCAGGTACGAGTGCCCGTTCTGCGCCGTCCAGTCGGCCTGCCGGAGCCAGCTCCCAATCTGGCGCATATAGGGCAGCGGCTCATCCGCTGTGCCGACCCGATACTCCCGCGCCGGCAGATAGCCGCGGCGCCAGGCAGCGGCCACCAGCAGCGGAAAGAAGCCGCGCTTTACCCACCAGCGCATACGTTGTGTTTCAAGCTGCGGCAGCCAGACATTGGCGGCAAGCAGCACCAGCCCGTCATAGCCGTACAGCCGCTCCCCCCCAGACCGCGGCGGAAGAGGCCCCCCGCCCGCGCTGACCAGCGCCTGCCAGGCCAGGGCCACGTGCCCAAACAGGCTGTGCCCGATCGCCACCCGCGGCAGACCCGGAAAGCGCTCGGCCAGGTACGCCGCGACAACCCCCGCATCGTCGACCAGATCGTCGTAGTCCCAGGCCGCTCCCTGACGAGGCAGCGGCGAGCTGCGACCGTGCCCTCGCTGATCCAGCCACAGCACCGCCGCCCCCGCCGACAGCAGCTGCGACAGCAAGCCCTCACCGGGCGGCTGATCGAGCGTCCGGCGATCGACCAGCATGGCGTGCGACAGCGCCACGATCACCTTCGGCTCGCCGGCTGGCCCAGCCGCCCCGCCTCGCGCTGTAGGCAGTACCAGCTCCCCCCGCAGGGGCACGCCATCCCGGGCGCGCAGCACGACCGGCTCTCCGGAAAGCCGCGTCCTTTCCTGCCCACCCGTCACCATGCTAGCTTCAATGCTAGGGAAAATCTGCCCATGCCGAAGCTTGTTTACCACGATAGTTCTGGTGCGCGGGGGACCGTTGAAATCGGCAACGAGGTCGTGCTCATCGGCCGAGCCACGGAGTGTCAGATTCAGACCCAGGATGGCCTGGTCTCTCGTCGCCATGCGCGGGTGATCTACGACGGGTCGTACTGGATTGAAGATCTGGGCAGCGCCAACGGCGTCTACGTCGGCAACGAGCGCGTGCAGAAGTACAAGCTCAAGCCCGGCGATACCTTCCGCTGCGGCCACGTCGAGGTGCGCTTCGAAGTCGAAGACATGAATCGCACGGCAATCGGTGTCTCGCCGGGCATGGTGGTGCCGATGCCACCCATGGCCGCCCCGCCAGTGGTGAAGATCCCGCTGCCCTCGGCCCCACCGCCCACCACCGGCGCCCCCTTGAGCTTTGCCGAAGCCGCCGCGCAGCAGCGTGCCGCCGAAAAGCGGGGCAGCGCCGCGGCCTCTGCCGTCATGCCGCCGGCCGCCGTGGCCCCACCGCCGGCAGGCCCGCCACCAGCTGCTCCGGGCAGCGATCCACCGGGCGGACGGGGCAGCAGCAAGACCGGCAGCATGGCTCCGCCGCCAGCCGCCGCCGTCCTTCTAGAGCAAGCGCCGCCGCTGGCCCGCGGACCGGATGCTGCCGCCGCCGAGATTACCCGCCTGCGCGCCGAGCTAGAGCTCGAGCGTCAGCGCCGCGCCGAGGTCGAGCGCGAGTGTGACCAAGCCCAGCAGCGCGGAAGCGAGATGCTGCGTCGCGCGGACGATGCCCAGCGCCAGCTGGACGAAGCCAAGCGCCGCGCCGACGAGCTACAAGGGAAGCTGGATGCGTCGGCGGTGCGCGCCACCGGGGGCGATGGCGACAGCGAGCGACTGCGACGTCGCGTCGAGCAGCTGGAGTCCGAGCTGCGACGCAAAGGCGGTGGCGGTGGCGGTGGTGGTGGCGGTGGCGAGCAGCTACGGGCCGCGGAAGGAGAGCGCGATCGCTTGCGCGCCCGCGTCTCTGAGCTAGAGGCCCAGCTGGCTCAGGCGGTTGCGCAAGCCACCCAGGCCCCCAGCGCCGCGCCCGCTAACGCAGAGGGAGAGATGGAGCTCGCGCGCATGAAACGCCGCGTCGAGCAGCTAGAGTCCGAGCTACGCCGCGCCCGCGGTGGCAAAGGCGGCAGCGATGACGGGGGGGCGACCCGGCTGGCCGAGCTAGAGGCCGAGGTACGTCGCCTGAATGAAGAGAAGGACGCCGCGCTGCAAGCGCAGGGCGCAGGCAACAAACTCGCTGAGGAGCTGGCCACCGCCCGCCGCCGCATCGAGCAGCTGGAATCGGATGCTCGCCGTCGCCCCGTTGGGGCAGTCAGCGACGACAAGCGCGTCGAGGCACAGCGTGCTGAGCTGGAATCGGCGCTGCGTCAGCTACGCGAGACCGAGCGGGAACGCGACTCGCTGCGCGAGATGGTTTCCCGCGCTAGCGGTGCCCCGGCCCCCGCCCGCACGCCCAAGGAAGTCGCCGACAGCCTGACACAGGTCAGCGATGGCCTGGCCGATGTCCGCGCCGCGCTGCGGGCCAGCGGAGACGACATCGCCCTGGAACAGCTAGAGCAGCTTCGCAACGCCCTTCGCCGGGCCTGCAGCCTGCTCGGCGTCCCAATCTAGGTCGTCGTCCCCCCGACGACAACCGCCCCCCAACCAGCCACCGCGCTAGCCAATGACGGCTAGGCAGTCGAACGACACATCGACCTTGGCCTTGTCGTCCTTCTGCACGGCGGCGCAGGTCTCGGGGCACATGTAGATGCGATCGCCGTTGATGTAGAACGAGTTCGGCCCGCAGGCGCCGAGGTTGAGCACCTGCTTGAACGTCACCGGCGCTCCCATCCCCATCGCTCGGTACTCGATGAGAACCGAGGTAAGATCGACCTTCTGTCCGGCGGGCGGCATCGGCAGCGGGAAGTCGCAAGCGACCTTGGTGCCCGCGATCACGCCCATCGCCACCTGATTGAAGACCGCGTCGAAGCTGGCGTACTGGCAGATCGGGAAGCGCAGGCCCTTGGTGGTGATCGACAGGTTCTGATAGTCCTGCCCAACGCCGTAAACGTCGCTGCCGGTGCACGTCGTCGTCTGCACCGGATCGGTGGGCTGCCAGGCCTTGGTGGCCGGCGTGTTCTGCTTCAGGCCGGTGATGCTGTGGAAGACGTAGTTGCGATCCATCGCGCTACCGAAGTGCTTGCCGGGCAGCGCGAACAGCCGCGTCTCGAAATCGGGCGCCCGCATCGCCGAGTCATCGTCGGTAACTTCGATGATGACCTTGAAGGCGTCGGTACGCAGCCACTGCGACCAGCCCATCGGCGCCAGGTTGAAGTCGTCCTTCTCGCCCCCGGCGAAGGTGTTGAGCAGACGGGTGAACGAGTCGGTGCTCTCGATCTGTTTGCTGTAGTGATAGAACTTGCCGGGGTTGATGCCGGGCTGGGCCGGCGGATTGGTGCAGTCGGCGACTGTGCTCAGCGGCTTGGCGACGCAGATGGCGCGCGACGTGCCGTTGTACTTGCCGTGCCGGGTCACCATGATGACGCGGTAGTCGAGGCCGCTCTTGCCGATGATGTCGGCGAAATTCTTGTTGATGTTGTTTTGTACCGCGAGGATCTCGTCGGACATGCTGCCCGAGTTGTCGATCACGAAGATGATGTCGACCGGCTTCTTGCCCAGCGTTGCCTCCGCCTTGACGCTGGCACAGGCGGCGTCGCGATTGCGCGGCCGTGCATCCACCGAACCGTCGCGCCGATAGTCGGCAAGGCTCATATCGACCCCGTCTTCGTAGTTCTCTTCCGTGTCTAGGCGGGTGGAGTTGCAGGCTGTCCCCGTCGCCAGGGCGGAGGCGAGCAACCACAGCGGAAGTTTGTTCGATAGGGGGCTGAGCTTTGCCATCGGAACTCCTCGTTTCTCAGGCGCTAGTCCGGCACGTCGTGCGACGGTGGACCGGCTGGTGAGCCAGGTCTACGACGCAGCCTGAACGTCCCGGGGCGGTGGCCTGAATGTAAGGGGCAAACCACTGTCAACTCGTTGAGATCTTTCGCCTTTTAGTTCGGTCCGCGTCCCGTCTGCAAGCGAAATACTTTCCGAGTCCGTTCAGGGAAGTGGCGCGCGAGGAACTGGTGCAGATGACGAACCACTTCTTCGCGAGCGACGGAGGCAAGCGGTACGGGTCAGCCCCAGGAATGCGAAAATATTAGGCAATCTAGATAACCGATATTTCTAGGCGTGATAACATGGCGCGGTGGTGGCACGCACCTTCACGCTGGGCAGGTATACCTGCGTCGAGCGACTCGGCGGCGGACCCGCTGGGGAGACCTGGCGAGCCAAGCGTTTTGGCTTGGTGGGCCTCGAAAGACAGGTAGTTGTCCACAAGGTGGGGCCCGCGCTCGCCAAGGACGCTGCTGCGCTTGGCCGACTGGCGACGGCGCTCAAGAGCTACGGCGAGCTCGACAGCTCTGCCCTGCTGCGCTTGGTCGAATTTTCGTCGGGTGCCACCGAGGCGTTCTCGGTCTGGGAATTCCCCGGCTTCGCCGACCTTCGCAAGCTGCGGGCCGGCCTGGCTGCCGAGCTGGAAAAAGATGCCGACCAGACGCTCTGGCCGGCGCTGGTGGGGCACATCGGTCGCACGCTGTCTTCGGCCCTGGCCCTCGCGCATCAGGCGGGACTGTGGCATGGCCTGCTGTCGCCGGCCGTGATCTGGCTGGTCCCCGACGGCAGTCTGCGGATCTCGGAGCTGGGCTTTGCCCCGCTCCTGCCGGCCGCCGCGTGGGGCCAGGATGCGACGATCAAGACCTTGGCGAGTTATGTCCCGCCAGAAGTCCTCTCGGGTAGCGTCCCCGCCGGCCCCGAAAATGACATCTTCGCCCTCGGGGTCATCCTGGGCGAGCTACTGACGCAGTCGCCCTCGGGTAGCTCGACGCTGGCCACCGCGCTGCGCGAGATCGCCGACCGGGCCCGCACCACGACGCGCAGTCAGCGCTTCACCAGCATGACCGAGCTGGCAGCGGCCCTGGCCTCGCTCCCCGCCTCGGAAGGGCTGGAGAACTCGGCGCAAGCCACCCTGATCCGTCAAGCCATCGGTCGGGTGGCGGAGCAGTACCAGCTGGGCGGCGACACCGTGCCGCAGGTCGTGACGATCAGCGAGCGCAGCTCGGCCGAGCCCCTGCCGCCGCCACCGGGCAAGAGCGGTGACAACAAGATCGCTGTCTCGGCGCGCAACCGCATCTCGAACCTGGGCGAGCCCTCGGGCAAGACCGCGGCTCAGGACACCAGCAAGCCCGCCGCCGCCAAGCCGGCGAGCGCCGTTCCGCGGAGCGAGAGCGAAGACACCCCGCTGCCGCAGTCCCGGCCACTGCTTCTGACCAATCCCAAGATCCCCGCCCCCGAGACGGAGTCCGACTCCAAGGGAGCCGACACGGCGGGCGCAGCGACGGGCGGAACGGCAGGCAAAGAGGCCGCAAGTGGCACTCCAGCCAGCTCCTCCGCCGCGGCGGGCCGAAAGAGCGGCAAGCACCGCTCCGGAATCGACTGGCTCACTTCGCAGAGCGACTCCGTACCGACGGAGGCGGCGAAGATTGCCGAGGCAGAGTCGGTCAAGAAGTCATCGCTGCCGCCGCGCCCCCCCAGCGCCGCCGTCAAGTCCTCGTCGGCCCCCCCCAAGGGAGCCAAGGCGACGAGCAGCGCAAAAGACAGCGGCCCGACGGCGCAGG
>DAORCZ010000134.1:8122-12674 GCA_035345735.1 Pseudomonadota bacterium
CCCAAGGGAGCCAAGGCGACGAGCAGCGCAAAAGACAGCGGCCCGACGGCGCAGGTCGGTCGCAGCAGCAATCCCCCCGGTCAGGCCGCCGGCGGTCGCCGCTCGAACCCGGTCTCGGTCAATCCCAAGGCCAAGCCCGCTTCTTCGGCAGCTGCCAGTGCCAGCACGCCGACCGCCGATCAAGAGGTCGCCCTCGCCGGAGCCGCCGCCACCCCCGAAAAGGCCGGCAGTTCAGATGCCTGGGGGCGTGCCCCCGATACGCTGTCGTTCAACGAGACCAGCCCAGCGCTGGCGCCGGTCAAGCCCTCTGGTCCGGCAGGCAAGAGTGCGCCGCCGCCGCCGCCCCCCGCGGACTCCAACGAGCTTTTGGCCAAGGCCACGGCAGCGCTCAGTGGCGCGCCCGCAGTGAGCGAGCAGGCCGGGACGGCGAACCCAGCCTCCGCGCCGACCGAAGCCGCCCCCCCGGACGAGCCAGCCACGGATAAGGGCAAGCGCCGCTCGGGCCCGATCTCCGAGCCGAATTCGCGCGTCCTTTCCAGCACCGC
This sequence comes from Pseudomonadota bacterium, assembly GCA_035345735.1. Classification (GTDB taxonomy): domain Bacteria; phylum Myxococcota_A; class Polyangia; order Palsa-1104; family JAEUJZ01; genus JAEUJZ01. The sequence continues at coordinate 8,668 of DAORCZ010000134.1, forward strand.
CCCCGCCGAGATCGTCCAGATCGCCGAAGGGTTGGCGCAGGTCGACGCCGAGCGCGCAAGTGCACCGGCCAGCCAGCCCGTCCCGGCCGAGACCCCCGCCGCCATCCCGGATCCCGCCCTGGCTGACCCGTCGGCTCTCGAGCCGTCGAGCATCCGCCCCAGCGGGCCACCGATTTTGGTCATCGTGCTGGGTGTGGTGGCGCTCATCGCCATCATCGTGGTGATCAAGCTCTCCAGCGGCTCCGGCGTCGATCCGGTGGCGGTTGTCGATGGCAGCGTGGCTGCCAAGGACGGCGGCAGCACCAGCCCCGGCGGCAGCAAGGATCCGGCGCAGACCGGCCTGGTGATCAGCAGCACCCCGAAGGCCCAGATCTATCTCGACGGAGCAGACAAGGGCAGCACCCCGCAGACGCTGAAGCCGGGCGCTGGCAGCCACAAGCTGCTGCTGGTGGCCGAAGGCTACAAGCTCTTGCGTCGCGACGTCAGCGAGTCCGGCAAGCTGGAGCTCAAGCTCGATGCCGCTCGCCTGCCGGAAGACATCCAGGGCCCAGCCGAGCTCAAGGTGAAGTGCAAGACCGAGGGCAAGCTCCGCATCATCGTCGATGGTCACGACTCGGGCATGACCTGCCCCACCGAGACGCTGAGCGTCTCGCCCGGCAAGCACACGCTGACCTTCGTAAATGTGGCCGACGGCTCGCTGAACGAGAAGAAGCTGAAGGTCAAAAAGGGCAAGAAGCCCACCAAGCTGAAGGTGAAGTTCTAGCCGAGTGGCGCCGCGTACGGGCCAGGCCAGACGGAGCCGCTGCCCGACGCGATGCTGGGTCGGGTGCGACTTCGGGCGCGACTACTGTGCGGGCATCGGTGTGCCCAGTCGCGCCGCGAGCTCGCCGCTGATCGCGTCGAAGGCCGCGGTGACAATGCGGGCAATGACCTGGGCCGCTGGTTCGGTCGGGTAGTAGGCCGAAGGCGGGATGGTCAGGCTGCGGTCCAGCAGCGGACGGCCGTCGAGCAGCAGCACGACATGCATGCGGCCGCTGACGGTGCGGGTACCAAACGAGCCAAAACCGTCAACCAAGGTGTCGAATCGCGCCATAAGAGTATGACGCGCCCCCAGCCGCAGCGACTGGCTCAGCGCATCGAGCCCGCCGACCAGGCCGGTTAGGCGACTGGCCACGGTGGGATAGCGCAGGCGGTTCTGCAGGTACGCAATCGCCGTCTGCTGCGCCACCGCCCCCGCGCCGTAGAAGGCGGGAGGTAGGCCGGCGACGGGCTCACCGACCAAGTGCACAGCAATCCGCGGCCGCAGCGCCACCGGCTGCGGTGCTGGCGGCGCGCTCTCACTGGGTCCGGGGGGCGGACTGGGCGGCGGACTTGCGGGGGGCGGAGGGCTGCTGGGCAGGGTCGGCGTTCCCGGCGGATTCGGACGCGAAGGCTCAGGCTCTTTGCTCTTGTCCTTGCCAGGCGAGACCACCGCCGGGACCACCGCCGCGCTCGCCGGCGCAACTGGACTTGAAGCCGGACGCACGGCCGGGCGCTTCTTGGCTTCGCCGGTGGCCGGCGGACTGACCACTGGGTTTTTGCCCTCTCGTGCCGGCACAACGGCCGCTACGACCGTCCCACCGCCCCCGGACTCTGGCGTTCGCTCGGCGGGCGATGGCGACTCTGTCGCTGGCGCGTCCAGGACCAGACGGGGCCGTAGCCCCTCACAGGCGGCATACGCCATGTCATCGAGGTGCTCGACATCGCCCATGGCCTGTACGCTGCTGCCATGCCAGCTCAGCGTCAGGCGCAGGCGTCCGCCGCCGAGGTCTTCGATGCGACCGCTCAGCGTGTGCTCCGACTCGCCGCGCGGGGCAGGCTGACCTTCGGACGCTACCCGTGCATCGACGCCCGCCTCGCTAAGCACGCTGCGCAGTGACCGCGCTAGCTCCTGGCCAAGCCCGGGCAGCGTCGGTGGCGCCGAGACTTGAGCAATCAGCACCAGCGGACGCCGCGAGCGCCCATGCCCGCCTGCCGCCCCACCCCGGCCTCCAGGACTGGCTTCAGCGGCCAGCGTACGGGGCTGACTGCCCGTCGCTGCCCGGCCTTGGAGCGGCGAAAATGCAGCCACCGCGACGACCATCACAGTCGTCACAGTCAGGCCTTGCACGGGGACGGAGACACGCATCCAGAGACAAGCAAACCGGCAAGCCTCCCGGGTGTCAAGCATCCGGCCCACCCCGCGGTCCAGGCTCTGCGCTCGGTCGCCGCGGCCCCTAGGCCAGTCCCGCGCGCACTTTCCCGGCCAGCCTCTGTCCAGCCCGTGGGTCGACAGGATTACCGACCGATTCCGCGGTCTTAGCCGACCGGTGCGGAACGGCAGCCAGGCCGCGCCAAGCCAAGGTCCGCCACAGCGGTTCAGCGCCGGTCCAGCCGGGCCCAGAAACCGGGCTTGCCAGGTCGGATGTCCGTCGTCGCGTCGCTTGACAGGACTCACCTGTATCCGGCATGTTGCGACGTATGATCCAGAATGATTCTCGCAGTCGATTTGCTCGGCGGGCCGTATGCGGAGTGGCTGGGTTGCTGCTGCCGCTCGCGCTGGCTTTCGGGCCGCTCTCGGGCTGTGGCCCCTCGACCTCGTCCAATGTCGCGAAGCCGAGCATGGGCAACGACGCGAGCACGTCGCGCGTGCGGTCATTTTCTGACTCCCGGCCGGTCACCAGCCTAGCCGCCGCCTCGGGCTTGGTGTGGGCTGGTACGCCGCGTGGCCTGATCCGCTGGTCGATGGCCTCCGAGACGCCGACGCCGACGCTGCTGACGACGATTGATGGCCTGCCGGCGGACAAGATTGCCGCGCTGTCGCTCGATGACCGCGGCGGTGTCTGGGTGACGACGCCCAAGGGCGTGGCGCGCTACACCGGCGGCAGCTGGACCAACTATCCCCGCCCACCGGTCGGCGACCTGATCGCCGGCATCGTCGCCTCCCCTGACGGCGAGAGCGCCTGGGTCGGCGGCAGCGACGCGATTGCCTTCCTGCGCGATGGCCAGTGGGAGCGCTATGCCTCGGGCACGACGGTCACCGCGATGTCTGGCGACGGCCGCGGCGGCGTGTGGATTGGCACCAGTGGCAAGGGCATCCTGCGCGTCGTCAAAGAAGACCTGCTGACCTTCGGCATGGGCGAAGGCAACGACATCGACAACGTCCGTGCCATGGTCGCCGACAATGCCGGCGCCCTGCTAGCCGTGGGCGATGGCCCCGGTGGCCAGCGTGTTGCGTTCTACGACGGTTCGCGCTTCTGGTCGTATCGCGTGCAGGTGCCGGGTAACGGCGTCATCGAGTGGGTGCAGCGCGTCGGCAACGACCTGTACCTGGGCACCGGCTCGACGGTGTGGTCGATGAAGCGCCTCACCAACAGCGGCCGCGCGAACGGCCCGCTGCGCTTTGAGTTCAGCGGCTCGGCCTCGATGGGGGCCCCCAAAGCCCAGCCGCTCAAGAGCCTGAAGCCGGCCGATGAAAAAGCTCCGGCGGCGGCCCCGGCACCAGCGGCTGCCCCGGCTCCCGCGGCTGCCCCGGCTGCCGCACCACCCGCGGCCCCGACCAAGGACGCGCCGCCAGCCAAAGACGCGCCAGCCAAGGGCAAAGGCAAGAAGCCCAAGGCCAAGACGGGCTGGCTGCTGTCGCCGAAGACCGAGGCCACGGAGCAGCTGGCCGCTCAGACGCAGAATCCCAGCGACGATGATGAGCCGCGCCATCCCGTGCGCACCTGGCTCGTCGCCGGCCCCGGCGGCAGCGGATCGGCTCCGGTCTTTGACTCCGAGCAGATCGATCTTCGCCTGCCCGATGGCGTCACCACCGTCGCCTCCGATGGCGAGGCGCTGTATGTCGGCACCCGCTTCCTGGGCGTGTCGCGCATCACTCGCGGCAAGCAGACGCCGCTGCGCCTGTTCGACCTGACCGCCGCCGCCGAGCGCCTGACCATCGCCTGCGCCAGCAACAACGACTGCTATGTCGCCACCGGCGGCACGAC